>CALCQB010000367.1 GCA_937897535.1 uncultured Novosphingobium sp.
AATCGCGCGGTTCAGCGTGGTCGTTGCGTCAAGGTGAGCGAACGAGGCGGCCGGCGCCGGATCGGTAAGATCGTCGGCGGGAACGTAGATCGCCTGAACCGAGGTGATCGAACCCTTGTTGGTCGAGGTGATGCGTTCCTGCAGCTGGCCCATGTCGGTGGCGAGGGTCGGCTGATAGCCCACCGCCGAAGGAATACGGCCGAGCAGCGCCGACACTTCCGAACCCGCCTGGGTGAAGCGGAAGATGTTGTCGACGAAGAACAGCACGTCCTGGCCTTCCTCGTCGCGGAAGTATTCGGCCATGGTCAGGCCCGACAGCGCGACGCGGGCGCGGGCGCCCGGGGGCTCGTTCATCTGGCCGAACACGAGGGCCACCTTCGACCCGTCCGGGGTCGGGTTGCCGTCCTTATCCTTGGCGATGACGCCGGCGTCGAGGAATTCGTGGTAGAGGTCGTTGCCTTCGCGGGTCCGTTCACCCACCCCGGCGAACACCGAAACGCCGCCGTGGCCCTTGGCGATGTTGTTGATCAGTTCCTGGATCAGCACGGTCTTGCCGACGCCGGCGCCGCCGAACAGGCCGATCTTGCCGCCGCGCGCATAGGGCGCGAGCAGGTCGATCACCTTGATCCCGGTGACCAGGATCGCCGCTTCGGTCGACTGGTCGACGAACAGCGGGGCTTCGGCGTGGATCGGGTTGCGCTTGGCGGCGTTCACCGGGCCCTGCTCGTCGATCGGCTCACCGATCACGTTCATGATCCGGCCGAGCGTCATCGGGCCGACCGGCACCGAGATCTGCGCGCCGGTGGCGGTGACGGCCTGGCCGCGGGTCAGCCCGTCGGTGGCGTCCATCGCGATCGTGCGGACGGTGTTTTCACCGAGGTGCTGGGCAACTTCGAGCACCAGCCGGTTGCCGTTGTTGTCGGTTTCGAGCGCCGAGAGGATCGCCGGCAGCTCGCCGTCGAAGCGCACGTCGACGACGGCGCCGATCACCTGGCTGATCTTGCCGGTGGCGGTGGAGGCCGCAGCGGCCTTCTTGGTCTTGGTGGCGGTGGCCATGTCTCGTTCCTTGCCTTGAATGTCGTTAGAGCGCTTCGGCGCCCGCGTTTTTGTCTGTTGCTACAGCGCTTCCGCGCCCGCGATGATTTCGATCAGTTCGGTGGTGATCGCGGCCTGGCGGCTGCGGTTGTACTGGATGGTCAGCTTGTTGATCAGTTCGCCGGCGTTGCGCGTGGCGTTGTCCATCGCGGTCATCGAGGCGCCCTGTTCGCTCGCCATGTTCTCCAGCAGCGCGCCGAACAACTGGGTCCGCAGATAACGCGGCAGCAGCGCGGCGAGGATTTCTTCCTCGTCGGGCTCGTATTCCACCGCAGCGTCGCCGGTCACCGAACCGGCAGCGGGGGCGGGAACCGGGATGATCTGCTGTTCGGTCGGGATCTGCGCCAGCGCGCTCTGGAAGCGCGAATAGAACAGGTGGGCGACGTCGAACTTGCCCTCTTCATACAGCGCGAGCAGCGCATCGGCGATCTGCTCGGCCTCGGTGTAGCCGGCTTCGCGCACATGGGTGGTGTCGAACTGCGCGAGAATCGCCTTGGGATAGGTCCGGCGGATCACCGCGCGGCCCTTGCGGCCGACCAGGTAGAACAGCACGGTCTTGCCGGCAGCTTCAAGCTCGCGCGCCGTGACCAGCGCGGCCTTGACGATGTTCGAGTTGAACGCACCGGCCAGGCCCTTGTCGCTGTTGGCGACGACCAGCAGGTGGACCTGGTCCTTGCCGGTCCCGGCGAGCAGCTTGGGGCTGTTCTCGCTGACGGTCACCTTGCTGGCGATCGAGGCCATCACCGTGGCCAGCCGCTGGGCATAGGGCCGCGCGGCTTCGGCATTGGCCTGCGCCTTGCGCAGCTTTGCCGCCGCAACCATCTGCTTGGCCTTGGTGATCTTCTGGGTCGATTTGACCGAGTTGATCCGAC
>CALCQB010000368.1 GCA_937897535.1 uncultured Novosphingobium sp.
CCGGCTCGGTGCGAGCGAATGGATGGTGGTCGAGGCTGACGAGAGCGACGGTTCGTTCCTCCGGCTCGACGGGACCATCGCGGTGGTCACCAATATCGATCCCGAACATCTCGATCACTACGGCAGCTTCGAGGCGATCAAGGATGCCTTCGTCGAATTCATCGAGAACGTGCCGTTCTATGGCTGCGCGGTGCTGTGCATCGATCATCCCGAGGTTCAGGCGGTCATCCCCAAGATCCGCGACCGCCGCGTGGTGACCTATGGTTTTTCCGCCCAGGCTGACGTGCGCGGCGAGAACGTTGTGCCCTATCCCGGCGGCAACCGCTTTGACGTGACGATCCGCCAGCGCGATGGCGAGACCCGCCGGATCGAGGGGATCGAACTGCCGATGCCGGGCCGCCACAATGTCCAGAACGCGCTCGCGGCAGTGGGCGTGGCGGTCGAGATGGGCTGCCCGGACGCGGTGATCCAGACCGGCTTCGCCAAGTTCAGCGGGGTCAAGCGGCGCTTCACCAAGGTCGGCGAAGTAGATGGGGTTACGGTGATCGACGACTACGGCCACCATCCGGTCGAAATCCGCGCGGTGCTTGCCGCCGCCCGCGAAGGGATCGGCAGCGGCCGGGTCATCGCGGTGGTCCAGCCGCACCGCTTCACCCGCCTGCGCGACCACATGGAAGACTTCCAGGCCGCCTTCAACGACGCCGACGTGGTCTATGCCGCGCCGGTTTATCCGGCCGGCGAGGCACCGATCGAGGGGATCGATTCCGATGCCCTGGTCGAAGGGATCAAGGCCCGCGGGCATCGCTCGGCCCACACGATTGCCGGGGCCGATGCGCTGGCCAATGTCCTGACCGACAGCGCGCAACCGGGCGACATGGTGGTCTGCCTCGGCGCAGGTGACATCACCAAATGGGCAGGGGGGCTCGCCGACAAGATCAAGTTCCTGAAGGCTGGCGGATGAGCGCCGCGACGCTCCCCAAGGTGGCCGGAAAGCTCACCCCGAACGCCCCGCTCGCCCCGCTGGTCTGGTTCAAGTCGGGCGGTGCGGCGCAGTGGCTGTTCGAGCCGAAGGACGTGGCCGACCTGCAAGGTTTTCTGCGTGAGCTTGATCCGGCGGTCCCGGTGATGGCGCTGGGGCTCGGCTCCAACCTGATCGTCCGCGATGGCGGCGTGTCAGGCGTGGTGGTGCGGCTCGGCAAGGCCTTCGCCAAGGTCAGCCACAGCGCCGATCTGACGCTCGATTGCGGGGCCGGTGCTTCGGGCATTCTGGTCTCCTCGACCGCGCGCGACAACGGCATCGCGGGGCTCGAATTCCTCCGCTCGATCCCCGGCACGGTCGGCGGGTTCGTGCGAATGAACGGCGGGGCCTATGGCGGCGAGGTCAAGGATATCCTGGTCGATTGCGACGTGGTGCTGCGCGACGGAACCTTGCGCACGCTGGCGGCGGCGGACCTGCACTACACCTACCGCCACTCCGAGCTCCCGGAAGGCGCGATCGTGGTTGCGGCACGGTTCAAGGGACGGTCAGGCCAGCCCGAAGACATCCAGGCCGAAATGGACCGCATCTCGGCCAGCCGCGAAGCTTCGCAGCCGCTGCGCAGCAAGACCGGCGGCAGCACCTTCAAGAACCCGGAAGGCCACAAGGCCTGGCAGCTGGTCGACGAAGCCGAGTGTCGCGGGCTGACGCTGGGCGGGGCGCAAGTCAGCGAAAAGCACACCAACTTCCTGCTCAACCTCGGCGAGGCGACCAGCGCCGAGATCGAAGCGCTGGGCGAGGAAGTGCGGCGACGGGTCAAGGACAAGTCGGGCGTGACGCTCGAATGGGAAATTCAACGAGTAGGCAAGGCAAAGTGACCCTCCCCAAACTCCATGTCGCGGTCCTGATGGGCGGCTGGTCGAACGAACGGCCGGTCTCGCTGATGTCGGGCGAGGGCGTGGCCTCGGCGCTGGAAGAACGCGGGCACCGGGTCACGCGGATCGACATGGACCGCGATGTCGCGCAGAAACTGACTGAGGCCGCGCCCGACGTGGTGTTCAACGCGCTCCACGGCTCGCCGGGCGAAGACGGCTCGATCCAGGGCATGATGGACCTGATGGGGCTGACCTACACCCATTCGGGGATGGTCACTTCGGTGATCGCGATCGACAAGGAACTGACCAAGCAGGCGCTGGTCCCGCACGGCATTCCGATGCCCGGCGGGCGGATCGTCGAGACGGCCGAAATCTACGAGCGCGACCCGCTCGAGCGGCCCTATGTGCTCAAGCCGGTCAACGAAGGGTCGTCGGTCGGGGTCGCGATCGTCACCAACGAAGGCAACTACGGCAATCCGATCAGCCCGGAGGCAAAAGGCCCGTGGCAGGAATTCAAGAGCCTGCTCGCCGAGCCCTATATCCGGGGCCGCGAACTGACTACCGCGGTGCTGGGCAATCGCGCCCTGCTGGTCACCGAACTCAAGCCCAAGTCGGGCTTCTATGACTTTGACAGCAAATACACCGAAGGGATGACCGAGCACATCTGCCCGGCTCAGATTCCCGACGAGATCACCCAGGCCTGTCTCGACATCGCGTTGCGCTGCCACCAGCTGCTCGGCTGCAAGGGCTGCAGCCGTACCGACTTCCGCTGGGATGACGAGCGCGGGCTGGCCGGGCTGTTCGTGCTCGAAACCAATACCCAGCCGGGGATGACCCCGCTCAGTCTGGTTCCCGAACAGGCAAGGCATCTTGGCATTTCCTACGGCGAACTGGTCGAAAAGATCATCGCGGATGCCTTGCAGGGCAAGGAGAGCGGCAAGTGAGCGGGCGGACGATCAAGCGCGGAGGCAAGGGCGTGCGCCGCGCCGCGGCGGCCCAGGGCAAGGCCCTGAAGGTCCGCAGCGCCAAGGCGAAGACGGGTTCGTTGTTCGATACCGTGATGAGCTGGCTTCCGTTCAGCGAGGCCCAGCTGCATCGGATCTTCCTGGCGATGATCCTCGGGATCGTCGCGGTCGGCGCATGGATGGCGGCGAGCTTTGCCGGGATCCCGGCGCTGGCCCGCGACCAGGTTGCAGTGTTCGCGCACGATGCCGGGTTCGAACTGCACAACGTCAATGTGCGCGGCACCAACAACCTCAACGAGCTCAAGATCTACCAGATCGCGCTGGCTGACCGGAACCGCGCGATGCCGTTCGTCGATGTCCAGGCGGTGCGCGCTCGGCTGCTCGAGCTGTCGTGGGTTGAGGATGCCCGGGTTTCGCGCCAGCTGCCCGATACGCTGGTGATCGACGTGGTCGAGCGCAAGCCGGTCGCCGTTGCGCAAAAGGCCGACCGGCTGATGCTGATCGACAAAGACGGCCACGAACTGGAAGTCGTCTCGGCCGAACGGGCGAGGGGTAAGCTGCTGCTCAGCGGTCCGGGAGCCGGACGCCAGGTCGCCGCGCTGGCCGAACTGCTCGACGCTGCCCCGGCGATGCGCCCGCAGCTGCGCAGCGCCGAATGGGTCGGCAACCGCCGCTGGAACCTGACCTTCAAGACCGGGCAGGTACTTGCCCTGCCCGAAGGCAAGGACCAATCGTCCAAGGCGTTGATGACATTTGCCCAGCTCGACGGGCGCAACCGCCTGCTCGGCGGCAAGGCGGTTGCGTTCGACATGCGCGCGCCGGACCGGATCTACCTGCGGGTGCCGGGGCGGACCGATCCGGTCGAGCAGCCTGCACCCAAAGCGGCCGAGACCGCCAAGGCGGTCGCGAAGCCGGTGGCGGCCAAGCCCGCCGCCAAGACCGAGGAGAAGGAATAATGGCCGCGCCCCGCATTTCGCGTGTCTATGGCGCGGTCAACATCGGCTCGTTCCGGATCTCGGCGATGATTGCCGGGCTGACCGAGTCCGGCGAGATGATCGTGCTCGGTTCGGGCCACCGCGCCGCACAGGGGATCAAGCGAGGCTATGTCACCGATATGGCGGCTGCGACCTTTGCGGTGCGCGACGCGGTCGAGCGGGCCGAAAAGATGGCCAACACCTCGGTTTCCAGCGTCTGGATCGGGTGTTCGGGTGCGGGGCTGGTCAGTTCGGTCGCGCAGGTCGAGGTCGATATCGGCGGTCGCCGGATCGAGGCCGAGGATATCGAACACCTGCTGGTCTCCGCGCGCGACGTGATCCAGCCCGACGGGCGGATGGTGCTGCACGCCCAGCCGGCGCACTACACGCTCGACGGGGCCGATGGCGTCGCCGATCCCAAAGGGCTCCACGCCGAGCGGCTCGGGGTCGATATCCACGTGATGCTGGCCGATGGCGCGCCGGTCCGCAACATCACCGAGGCGGTTCAGAACGCGCACCTCCAGGTCGAAGCCGTGGTCGGCTCGCCGGTCGCTGCCGGCCACGCCTGCCTGACCGCCGAAGAACGCGAACTGGGCGTCGCGCTGGTCGAATTCGGCGGCAAGACCCTCAAGCTGCACACCCTGGTTCACCAGCCTTTCCCGCCGCAGTTGCGCGACACGCTGCTGGCCCTGAATCAAGCCGGCGACAATGAACTGCACCGGGCGGCACAGGCCGCCAATGCCCTGTCGCTGGGTTATGCCGCGATTGTGCAAACCCTGCTCGCACAAACCGGCACCGACGCCAAAAACATCGCCGCCATCGGCTGTCACGGACAGACCGTGCGCCATCAGCCGCAACTCGGTTACACCACGCAGCTGGTTAACGGCGCGCTGCTGGCCGAACTCGGCGGCATCACCGTGGTCTGCGATTTCCGCAGCCGCGACATCGCCGCCGGCGGTGAAGGCGCGCCGCTGGTGCCGGCCTTTCATCAGGCGGTGTTTGCATCGTCGCAGGTTTCCCGAGCCGTCATCAACATCGGCGGCATCGCCAACATCAGTGTTCTGCCGGTGAACGACGAGGTCACCGGTTTTGATTGCGGTCCCGGCAATGCCCTGATGGACGGCTGGATCGCAGAGCACCGGAACCGGCCCTACGATGCCGGCGGCGCCTGGGCGGCCAGCGGTCGCGTGTTGCCGGAGTTGTGCGAACGCCTGCTGGCGCATCCCTTTTTCAAACGCCAGCCGCCGAAAAGCACCGGGCGCGAAACCTTCCATCTTGAATGGCTGCGCAGCGCGCTGTCCGGCAATGAACGTGCGGAAGATGTGCAGGCGACTTTGTGCGAACTGACCGCAGCATCGATTGCACAGGCACTGGCCGCACATTGCGCTGATGCGAAGGAGATTTATCTCTGCGGCGGCGGCGCACGCAACACCGCCTTGAGCGCACGCCTTGAAGCCCTGCTGCCCGGACGGCGCGTCGCTGTAACCGACAGTCTGGGCATTGCCGCCGAAGCGGTCGAAGCTGCGGCGTTTGCCTGGCTGGCCGCGCGCACGCTGGCACAACTGCCCGGCAACCTGCCGCGCGTCACCGGTGCACGCGGCCCGCGTGTGC
>CALCQB010000369.1 GCA_937897535.1 uncultured Novosphingobium sp.
GGTCGGGCGGCCCGAATCGGGCGAGCGGGTGGCGTTCGTGTCGGTGGGCGCGGGCATCACCCGCGGATTATCCCGCGCCGCTGCTGCCCGGCGGGGTGGCACGTGCCGCATTGGCCGTGATGCCGCTGGCCAGCCGGGGCATCAGCGCCAGCGGCAGGTCATGGCCCATGCCGGGCACCAGGTCGAGCGTGGCACCGGCGATCTGGCCACAAGGCAGGATGCCACCGTCCATGTCGCCGTCGAGGATTCGCCGGCGACCGCTGCGGCGGCCGTGCAACGACTCGACGAGGCCACGCAGCGGATCGAACACCTGCGTGGCCCCGGCTCGCGCTGGCCGCGACGCGAGACCGCCTGCGCCGGCGAGCACACCGACGATCGCCAGCCTGGTCGGCTTTCTGATGATCGTGGCGTATTTTTCGCCCGTTCTGCTGCCGTGGAGACAAACGGCGGAAGACTGGTATTCGATTATCGCGGCCATCGCTATGGTGTATGGCGGTGTCAATCTGTGTATTCACCACCTGAAGAAGATCTCGGATCGCGAGGCGGCGATGGTCGCGGCGGGGGAAGTAGCTTTTGCGGAGCGGCCTGCCAGCTTGCCCGCGATCGCCGAGGGCATAGCGGCTTGCCGTCGCTGCGCTATCGGCTGCACCGGCACCCGCGCGGTGATGGGCGATGGGCCGGCCAATGCCGCGCTGATGATCGTCGGCGAACAGCCCGGCGATAGCGAGGAACTGGCCGGGCGCCCGTTCGTCGGCCCGGCCGGGCAATTGCTGCGCGCACATCTGGTCGATGCCGGGATCGCGGCGCAGCGCAGCTATGTCACCAACGCGGTCAAGCATTTCAAGTTCGTGCTGCGCGGCAAGCAGCGGCTGCACCAGAACCCCACTGCCAAGGAAATCGACCTGTGCCGCTGGTGGATCGAGGGCGAGCGGGCGCTGGTCCAGCCGCGGCTGGTGCTTGCGCTGGGCGCCAGCGCGGCGCGGTCGCTGCTCGGCAAGACGGTCAGCGTCCAGCAGGCGCGCGGACGGGCCCTGCCGCTGGAGGACGGTTCGGAGCTGTGGCTGACCACGCACCCGTCCTACCTGCTGCGGCTGAGTGATGCCGCGCGCGCGGAGGAGGAAGCGCGCTTTGCCGATGATCTGCGCGCGGTCGCGGCGCGGCTCGCGCAGCTTGGCCCGGAGCATCCGGGGTGAACCATGCCCGAGGCACCGCTCACCCCTGATCGCCGCCGGGTCGATCCCGGGCATGGCCTCGGCGCTCCGTCCCGCGCGGTCTTCGTCGAACTGGGGCTGGTGACCTGCTTTTCGTTCCTGCGCGGGGCGTCGGACGCAGTCGATCTGGTCACCCAGGCGCGCGCCTTGGGATACGATGCGATCGGGATTGCCGACGTCAATTCGATGGCTGGGGTGGTGCGGCTCCATACCGAAGCCAAAACGCTGGGGCTGCGGCCGGTGATCGGCTGCCGGATCGAGACGGCCGAAGGGCTGGAGTTCCTCGCCTATCCGCAAGACCGCGCTGCCTATGGGCGGCTGTGCAAGCTGATCTCGGCCGGGCGGATGGGCAAGCTCGATGGCGAATGGCAGGACAAGGGCCTGTGCGATATTTCGCTCGCGATGCTGGCGGATCATGCCGAGGGCGTGGCGCTGGTGCTGGTTCCGCCGGCGGATCTGGACGCGCCGTTTACGATCGCGGTGGAGAGCAATGTCGTGCCGTTGGATTTTGCCTCCATTCCTCCGCGTGAGGCGAGTCTGACCGCTGCGTTTGCAGACCTCCTCCCGCACCTCACCGCGCAGCTCCCCTCGCTGGGCCACATCGCCGCGAGCTATCTCTACAGCGGCGACGATCTCGCCCGGATCGCCCGGCTGGACGGGCTCGCCCGCGCCCACGGCCTGGCGATCCTCGCCACCAATCTGCCGCTGTACCACACGCCGCAGCGCCGTCCGCTGCACGATGTGATGACCGCGATCCGCCACAAAACCACGGTCGCCGCCGCCGGGCATTTGCTTGAGCCCAATGCCGAGCGGCATCTCAAGGGACCGGAGGAGATGGCCCGGCTGTTCCGGCGCTGGCCCCATGCGCTGGTGGCGGCGCGCGAGCTGGCCGATGCCTGCGCCTTCAGTCTGGAGGAGCTGCGCTATGAATACCCGCGCGAAGTCTATCCCGACGGGCTCGACGCGCAGGCCTATCTGGCCCGGCTGACCTGGGCTGGCGCGGCGCAGCACTATCCGCACGGGGTGCCGGAAGAGGTCGGCGAAACGCTGCTCAAGGAACTCGCGCTGATCGGCAAGAAGCGCCTCGCGCAGTACTTCCTGACGATCAAGGACATCGTCGATTTCGCCCGTAGCCGCCAGCCACCGATCCTGTGCCAGGGACGCGGCTCGGCGGCCAATTCGGCGGTGTGTTTTTGCCTGGGGATCACCTCGGTCAACCCGGTCGAGCACGCGCTGCTGTTCGAACGGTTCATTTCCGAAGACCGCGACGAGCCGCCCGATATCGACGTCGATTTCGAGCACGAACGCCGCGAAGAGGTGATCCAGCACATCTACGAGAAGTACGGTCGCCACCGCGCGGGCCTCTGCGCCACGGTGATCCACTATCGCCCGCGCATGGCGATCCGCGAGGTCGGCAAGGCGATGGGGCTGAGCGAGGACGTCACCAGCGCGCTGGCCAAGACGGTGTGGGGCGGGCACGGCCGCTCGATCAAGGAGGCGCATGTCACGCGCGAGGCGGGGATGGACCTTTCCGATCCGCACCTGCGCCGGGTGCTGGCGCTGACCGAGCAGATGATCGGCATGCCGCGCCACCTCAGCCAGCATGTCGGCGGGTTCATCCTGACCGAAGGCGCGCTGAGCGAGACCGTGCCGATCGGCAACGGCGCGATGCCGGATCGCAGCTTCATCGAATGGGACAAGGACGATATCGACGCGCTCGGCATCCTCAAGGTCGATGTGCTGGCGCTCGGCATGCTGACCTGTATCCGCAAGTGCCTCGATCTGCTGCGCGAACATCACGGCAAGGACCTGACGCTCGCGACCGTCCCGCGTGAAGATCCGCTGGTTTACGACATGCTGTGCAAAGGGGATTCGCTGGGGGTGTTCCAGGTCGAAAGCCGCGCGCAGATGAACATGCTGCCGCGCCTGCGCCCGCGCTGCTTCTACGATCTGGTGATCGAGGTGGCGATCGTCCGGCCCGGGCCGATCCAGGGCGATATGGTCCACCCCTATCTCAAGCGGCGGCGCGGGGCGGAGCAGGTCGAAATCCCCGCGCCGGGCCCGGCCTTTGGCCCGCCGGACGAGCTGACCTCGATCCTCGGCCGCACCCTTGGGGTGCCGATCTTCCAGGAGCAGGCGATGAAGATCGCGCTCGACGCGGCGAAGTTCTCCTCGAAGGAGGCCAATCGCCTGCGCAAGGCCATGGCGACCTTCCGCAGCCGCGGGATGGTGCACGAACTGGAAGACCTGATGGTCGGCAAGATGATCGCACGCGGTTACGATCCGGACTTTGCGGTGCGCTGCTTCAACCAGATCAAGGGTTTCGGCGAATACGGCTTTCCCGAAAGCCACGCCGCCAGCTTCGCGTTGCTGGTCTATGTCTCGAGCTGGCTCAAATGCCACTACCCGGCGGCGTTCGGCGCGGCGCTGCTCAATTCGCAGCCAATGGGGTTCTATGCCCCGGCGCAGATCGTCCGCGACGCGAAGGAACACGGGGTGGAAGTGCTGCCGGTCGATGTGAATTTCTCAGGTTGGGATAACACGCTGGAAGGAAAGGGGTTCGCGCAGAGGCGCAGAGAGAGCAGAGGCCGCAGAGGGGTAGTACTCGCGGCGAAGCCGCTATTCAGTCCCGGCGGGCTCGCTTGCCGCAACGCCGCAGAAGGAAAAAGTGCCTTCGGTACAAGCAACTTCCCTGCGGTCTCTGCTCTCTCTGCGCCTCTGCGTGAACCCACTTCTTCTCTACGCCTCGGCCTGCGCCAGGTCGATGGTTTCCCCGAGGCTGCGGCTGCGCGGATCGTGGCGGCGCGAGCGGAAGGCGGGGCGTTTCGCGATGTGCGTGAACTGAAGGAACGCGCCGGCTTGTCCCCCGCGTTGATCGAGCGACTGGCCTCGGCCGATTGCTTCAATTCCATGAACCTGACCCGCCGCCAGGCGCTGTGGGATGCGCGCAGCCTGATTGCCGCGCCGGACCTGCCGCTGTTCGCGGCGATGGCGGCGCGCGATGAGGGGGCGGAGCGACAGGCCACGCGGCTTCCGCAGATGCCGCTAAGCGAGGAAGTGGTGGCCGATTATCAGACCCAGCGGCTCAGCCTGAAAGCGCATCCGCTCGCCTTCCTGCGCGCCAGCCTGGGCGAGCGCGGGTTCATCCGGGCCAGCGAACTCAGGGAACGCAAGTACCGCTCGACCGTCGAGGTCGCCGGGGTCGTCCTGATCCGCCAGCGTCCCGGCAGCGCCAAGGGCGTATGCTTCATCACGCTGGAGGACGAGACCGGAGTGGTCAATCTGGTGATCTGGCCCGACCTGATGGAGAAGCAGCGCAAGGTGATCATGGGTGCCCGGCTGATGGAAGTGAAGGGCCGGGTCGAGTACGACGACGAGGTGATCCACGTGATCGCCCAGCATCTGACCGATGCGACGGAATCGCTCCACGCGCTGTCCGATGATCTCTTGCCGCACCATACCGACCGGGCCGACCACGTCAGCCGCCCGCTCCAGGGCAGTCGCGGCGGCCATCCACGCGACGTGCGGGTGATCCCGAAGTCGCGGGATTTTCATTGACGAAGTCCAGCTTGGCAGGCTCCTGTAATTCTGATGTCGCAAAATTGACGCTTGCGGTCATGAAACCGTCACATAACCGCAATAGCGCGAATCTCGACTGCTGCTGACAAGGAAGACCCGATGCGCCTGATCCCGACCCTGCTGCTCGCCGCCCCGGCACTTGCCTTGGCCACTCCGGCGCTGGCCAGTGAGGACACCCAGAACTGGGAAACGGTCAATGTCACGGTGGGCCTGCCGGACAATTTCAAGATCAACAGCGAAACCGTGTTCCGCGACAGCGATGCCCGCGGGTTCTACGAGATCGAAGAAAACCTGATGGTCGGCAAGAAGCTGAACAAGACCGTCACCGTCTGGCTCGGCTACACCTTCAACCCGCTGTATAACAACGGAACGTTCCGGACCCGTGAACACCGGTTCCGCCAGCAGGTCAACTTCGATAACTTCGCCAAGATCGGAACGGTCAAGCTGGGTGGGCGTGTGCGGCTGGAAGAACGCTGGCGCGAAAACGCCAGCGGCACCGGCTGGCGGCTGCGCCCCCAGGTCAAGGCCAGCGTGCCGGTGGTTGGCAAGGTCAATTTCAACCTCAGCCACGAAAGCTTCATCAATCTCAACACCACCGGCTTCCAGACCGTCAGCGGCTATGAGCGGATGCGCAACGCCGCGACGATTTCGTGGCCGCTGACCAAGCAGATCGGGGTCGAGGTCGGCTACCTCAACCAGCACGGCTTCGTCCGCAACGCGCCCGACACCAGCGATCATGTGCTGACCCTAGGCCTTTCGGCGACGTTCTGATCGAAAGCTGGTGACCCCTACGGGAATCGAACCCGTGTTTCAGCCGTGAGAGGGCCGCGTCCTAACCGCTAGACGAAGGGGCCGTTTGGCCTGGCTGCACCATAAGCACACAATGGGCGGAATCAAACTGCCCACTGTGCGCTGGTTGGTGACCCCTACGGGAATCGAACCCGTGTTTCAGCCGTGAAAGGGCCGCGTCCTAACCGCTAGACGAAGGGGCCACACCGGCTGCGCGGTGGGCAGGCCCGCGCCTTTAGGCAAGCACGGGGAAGGGGTCAAGAGGGCAGGGCAAGATTGTTTCAATCGGCGAAGGCGGCATCGTCGACGTGGAGTTCGGCCTGCGGGCGGCTGGCCCAATCGTCGATCTTCGCGCGGCCTGCCAGCCACAGCTTGCGGTGGTGGGTGGCGTGCAGCAGCGCCTGACCCATTTCGGTGCTCGCCGCCCGAAAGGCGATGCCCTTGAAGCTCGCGCCATCGTCGCCGCGCACGATCAGGCGGACGTGATCGGTCCCGACCAGATCGGCCTTGACCATCCGGACCGGACCGACCGCGACCCGCGGGCCGGGCCAGCCCATGCCATATGGCCCGGCGCTTTCCAGTTCCTCGACCAGCGCCGGGGTCAGCCCGCCCGGCGCGATGGCCAGATCGAGCAGCATTGCCTGGTTGGATATCGCGGCGGTGACGGTGCTGCCCAGCCGGTCGTCGAGCCATTCGCCCAGCGCGTAGAGCTTGCCGGCTTCCACCGTCAGCCCGGCGGCCATCGCGTGCCCGCCGCCGGCCAGCAGCAAGCCGTGCTCACGCGCGGCGATGATCGCGGCGCCGAGATCGACCCCGGCGATCGAGCGGCCCGAACCCTTGCCGTTGCCAGCCTCGTCGGCGTCGAGCGCGATCACCAGCGCCGGCTTGCCGGTCTTTTCCTTGATCCGCCCGGCCACGATCCCGATCACCCCGGGGTGCCAGCCGCGCCCGGCCAGGGTCAGGACCGAGCGGTTGTGCTGGGCCGCAACCTGGGCTTCGGCAGCCTCCTGCACGGCGGCCTCGATGGCGCGGATGATTTCGGGCGATGGCTCATCGATGCTCATCAAAAGGCGGGTGATGCCGACGGACTCGGAGCCGCTGAGGGAGGGGAGTTCGTAGGAGCGAGCGAGTGCGGGCTTGAAGTTGACTTCATCGTGCTGAGCGCACCAGACGGTGGGTTTGCCATCGATGATGATTTGGCAGCGGAGGATGCATTGGATGCCTTGATCGAAGGCGCTATGGGCCTTCTTGCGCTGTTGGTCGGTGAGGAATTGGTATTGAGGGTGCGTTTGAGGATCGGCGATCTCGCGAAGGAATTCGAGGAGTCGGACCATGGAGCCGTCGTTGTAGGTAATGTGGCAGATCGGAAGAGCACACGTCTGAACTCCAGT
>CALCQB010000370.1 GCA_937897535.1 uncultured Novosphingobium sp.
GAGCGAGCGCTTTGACGACCTGGCTCACATCCTGTTCGACCAGGCCGTGCTGGCCGAGGGCGGCCACCTCGAAGACCCGGCGGCCTACGTGCGGCGGGTCAACGCGATGCTGATCGGCTGATCAGACTTTCCCGAATCGCGCCTCGAACGCACCGACGTCCCCGCTGGCCAGGAATCGAGCCTGTTCGATCCAGTTGTCCTTCGCCGGGCGGCCGGCGAAGGCACCCAGCTTGGCGTCCAGCGCGGCGAGGTCCGCCTCGCTCAAGGCGGCGATCTGTTCATAAGTCGACAGGCCCAGCGTGGGCAGCAGCGCCTGCAACTTCGGCCCGAGCCCCTTGATCCGCGAGAGGTCGTCGCCCGCGCTGCCGCCCGGGTTGACCGGCTGGCCCGGTTGCGGTTCGGGCACCGGGGTCTGCCCGGGTTGCGGTTCGGGCTCCGGGTTGTGGGGGAGCGGTTCCTCCTCGGGCTTCTGCGGGCGGGATTCGTAGATCAGCTCGGCCTCGCCGGCGGCCTCGGTCTCGGCGGCGGTCGGCGGAATCGGGGCCGGGATCGGCTCGACCGAGGGTTCGATCTCGGGTAGTGGCGCCGGTGCGGGTTCGATCTGCGGAGCCGGTTCGATCTCCGGCGCTGGCGCAGGTGGAGGAGGTGGCGGTGGGGGCGGTGGCGTCGCGGCCTCGGCCTCCTCGACCACATCCTGTGCGCCCACGGCGACGGCTTCGGCCAGACCGCCCATCGCACCGCCAAAGGCAGGCGGCACGATCTGCGCCGCCGGAGCGGCATCGATCAGCGCCTGGTTACGCTGGACCGAGCTCGCGCCCTGATCGAGCACGTCGGGCTGGTATTCGCGCCGCGGCGGGGCCTTGCTGGCCCGGCGTAGCAGCAGCCAGCCGATCAGCACCACCGCCAGCACGGCCACGGCAAGCGCCACCCAGTTGGCTTCGATTGTCTGCATCATGGTCACAGTCTCCTATGCCCCCACATTCTTGCGGAACAGTATCCGGTCTTCTTCGCCAAAGCCACGGGTCCAGATCACCCAGCCATAGACCAGCAGGATCGCCGGGATCCCGATCGTGAGTTCGGCCCATTCGGGCAGGAACCGGGTGAAGAACCAGCCGACCACCAGCGCAGGAGCAGCCGCCCAGGCGAGCGACCAGCGCCACGGGTTGGCGCTTTCACCCAGAAACGCGCCCAGCGCGCGTGATTTGAGCACCGAAGCGAAGGCCAGCGCCAGCATCAGCCCGGTAGCAGCGGCGGCGGCCCACCAGCGTTCGTCGAGCCGAAATTCCTGCGCCAGCAGGATCAATGCCACGGTCAGCGTGGCCTGGACCGCGACCGTCGCGAGCGAAATCCACAGGTTGAGCATCCGCCGCACGTAGATCAGCGCCGCTTCGCTGACCACCGCGGTCGAGGCGATCACTTCGGCGGCGAGCAGGAACGAGAGCGCCCCGGTCCCAGCGACGAATTGCGGCCCGGTCAGCCCCATCACGCCCTTGCCCGGCAGCCCCAGCGCCAGCGCTACACCGGCTTGCGCGGCGGTGATCCAGAACCCGACCTGGCAGATCTGCTTGGAGATTGCGGCGTAGTTCTGTTCCTTGAGGTTGCGAGTGATCACCGGGCCCAGCACCGGTTCGAAGCTGGTCTTGAACTTCTGCGGCAGCGAGGCGATCTGCTGCGCCACGTAGTAGATTCCAACCGTGGCCGGCGAAGCAAAGATCCCCAGAATCGCCAGATCGAGCCGCCGGGTGCCCCATTCGACCGCATCGGCCAGCGCGATCGGCAGGTTGGAGACCGCTAGTTGGCCGAGCTTCAGCGGGTGCGGCTGCCAGGCGCGGGGCAGACCATAGGTCTTGTAGACCGGCCTCAGCGCGGTGACGGCAGCGGCGAAGACCGAGGCGACATAAGCAATGATCATTCCGCTTTCGGGCACCACGAACCACAGCGCTCCGGCCAGGATCGACAGCGTCCACGGCTCGACCAGCGCGCGGGCCCGGACCGTGGTCGCGACGTCAAAGCGGTAGGCCTGGGCTGACAGCGCGATGTCGGTCAGCACCATCGGCACCATCACCAGCGGGACCAGCCGGTCGATCCAGTTGAACTGCCCGCTGGGGAACATCGGCAAGGGAAACAGATAGAACCCCAATGCGACGACCGCAGCAAAGGTTCCGCTGAGCAGCATGCCATCGGCGACGACATTGGCCGGCTGGGCGTCCTCGCGCGCCAGTTCCTGGGCCAGGCCACGCTTTTGCCCCAGCGTGCAGAGCTGCACCGCCAGCTCGACGATCGCCAGCGCATAGGCGAACCGGCCCAGCGCTTCGGCCCCGTAGAGCCGCCCGGCGATGAACAGGAACGGGATCCGGCCGGCCAGGCGCAGCACGAAACCGATGATATTGGTCCGGCCGCCCTTGGCCAGCGCCTGAATGTCCTGCGCTTCGGTGCGCTCGCCCTCGCTCACGCGCCCTCCCCCTCGGCCTTGAGCGGGCGGGCGAGCAGTTCGGCCACCACCGTGCGGGCCGGTGCCTTGCCTTCGAGCAGGCGGCAGACCGCATCGACGATTGGCATCGCGATCCCGTGGCGTTGGGCCAGCTCGGCCAGCACCGGTGCGGTATGCGCGCCTTCGGCCACGCTCGACTTGCCCGCCAGTGCCTCGGCTGCCGATTGCCCCTCGCCCAGGGCCTTGCCGAGCGAAAAGTTGCGGCTCGAAGTGGAGGAACAGGTCAGCACCAGATCACCCAGTCCGCACAGCCCGGCCAGCGTTTCCGCCTGCGCGCCGCGGGCGAGCCCGAAGCGGGTCATTTCGGCAAAGCCCCGCGCAATCAGCGCGGCGCGAGCGTTCTGGCCGAGGCCCAAGCCTTCGACCACCCCGCAGGCGATCGCCAGCACGTTCTTGACCGAACCGCCGATCTCCGCCCCGATCACATCGTCAGAATAATAGGGCCGCAGCGAAGGCCGTGACAGCGCCGGAGCCAGCCGCGCCCACTGCTGCTCGCCGCCGGCGCAGGCCAGCGTCACGGCAGTCGGCAGGCCTGCCGCGACTTCGTGGGCAAAGGTCGGGCCGGACAACACCGCGATGCTGGCTGTGGGCGCAGCCTGTTTCGCGACATCGGCCATCAGCCGCCCGGTTCCTGCTTCGATCCCCTTGGAGCACAGCACCAGATCGCGCGGCGCATCGGGCAAGCCAGCGAGGACCCTCGCAAGGTGTTGCGCCGGGGTGACCACCAGCAGCACCGGGCAATCGGCCAGTTCGGCCAGGTCCCCGGTCGCGCGGATCGTTGCGGCCAGCCGGGCCGAGGGCAGGAACAGCGAGTTGGTGCGCTGCCGGTTGATCTCCTCAACCAGGTCGGCCTCACGCGCCCACAGCACGACATCGCTCCCGTCGCTGGCCATCGCCTGCGCGAGCGCGGTGCCCCAGGCCCCGGCGCCGATCACGCCGATCGTCATGCCTTCACTCCGGCACCGCGCACCGGCGCGGCGTCCGGATCGAGCGGCCAGCGCGGGCGGGCGGCGAAATCGAGCGGGTCAGACTGGCCGAGCCGCTCGATACCAGCCCAGGCGATCATCGCCGCGTTGTCGGTGCACAGCGCCAGTGGCGGGGCCACGAACTGCAGGCCGTGTTCGGCTGCCAGCGCTTCGAGCGCAGCCCGCACCGGCTGATTGGCGGCTACCCCGCCCGCAACGACCAGTGCGCTGGGCCTGGCGATCAGGCCCAGCGCCTGGCGGGTCCGGTCGATCACGCAGTCGATCGCGGCGAGCTGGAACGAAGCAGCGATATCGGCATCGGCGTGCTGCGCGCTGTCCTTCGCCCGCAGCACTGCGCTCTTGAGCCCGGCAAAGCTGAAATGCGGCTCGGCGGTGCCCAGCAGGGGGCGCGGCAAGCGCACCTTGGCCGCATCGCCTTCGCGGGCCAGCCGTTCGACCGCCGGGCCGCCGGGAAAGCCCAGCCCGAGGATCTTGGCAGTCTTGTCGAACGCTTCGCCCAGCGCGTCGTCGATCGTGGTGCCAAGCCGCCGGTAGCGCCCGACCGCTTCGACCAGCAGCAGCTGGCAATGCCCGCCCGAAACCAGCAACAGCAGATAGGGAAATTGCAGCGACGCGTCAGCCAGCCGCGGCGAAAGGGCATGACCCTCGAGATGGTTGATCGCAATCAGCGGCTTGTCGCTGGCCATCGCGAGCGCCTTGGCGCTGACCAGCCCGACCATCACCCCGCCGATCAGCCCCGGCCCGGCCGTAACCGCAATCGCATCGACCTGAGCGAGCGTCATCCCGGCATCGGCGAGCGTCGCGGCGACCAGCGGGGTGACCCGCTCGGCGTGGGCGCGGGCCGCGATTTCAGGGACGACCCCGCCATAGGGCCGGTGCGCATCGTCTTGCGAGGCGATATGTTGCGCGATGATGCGCCGTTCGCTGTCAACCAGCGCGGCTGCGGTTTCATCGCAGGATGATTCAATTCCGAGGACAATCCCCATGCCCACTTTCCCTTAGTGAGATTGGGCAATAGGACAAGCGGCGATGCCTGATCGTCCCCCGCTCAAACTCGGTACCCGCGCTTCGCCGCTGGCCATGGCCCAAGCCCATGAGGCTCGCGACCGGCTGTGCGCCGCGTATCTCGGACTGAAAATCGAGATCGTGCCGGTCACCGCCAGCGGCGACAAGGTGCTCGACCGGCCGCTGGCCGAGATCGGCGGCAAGGCGCTGTGGACCAAGGAACTCGACGCCTGGCTGCTGGCGGGCGAGATCGATTTTGCGGTCCATTCGCTCAAGGATGTCGAGACGATCCGGCCGGACGGGATCGCGATTGCCGCAATCTTGCCGCGCGAGGATGTTCGCGACGTGCTGGTCGGCGCGGCCAGCCTCGCCGAGCTGCCGCCCGGCGCACGGATCGGGACCAGCGCCCCGCGCCGCGCCGCCCAGGCGCTTCATCTGCGGCCCGATTGCGTGGTGGTCGGCGTTCGCGGCAACGTCCAGACCCGGCTGGCCAAGCTTGAAGCGGGCGAGGCCGATGTTACCTTGCTGGCGCTGGCCGGGCTCAACCGGCTGGGCATGGCGCATTTCGGTACGCCGCTCGATCCGGACGCGTGGCTGCCCGCGCCGGGCCAAGGCGCGATCGGAATCGAGGCGCGCGCGTCGGACGCCGCAACCCGCGCGCTGCTCGCCGCGATCGACCATGCCCCCAGCCACCGCGCGGTGATCGCCGAGCGGGCTCTGCTGGCGGCGCTGGGTGGCAATTGCCACAGCCCGATCGCGGTGCTTACCCGCGCTGACGGCGACCAGCTGACCTTGCGCGCCGCGCTGCTTTCGCCCGACGGGGTGGAACGAGTTGAAGCGACGGCGCAGTTCGCCGCAACCGACCTTGACGGACCGGCCCGGCTGGCCGCACAACTGCTGGCGCAGGCCGGTCCTGCGATCCGCGAACACTTCGACCCTCCAGGAGCCTGAGCAAGATGGTCGTTCCGCTGGTGATCATCCGCCCCGAGCCCGGCTGCAGCGCTAGCCTGGCCACGGCGCGGGCGATGCCGGGAACCTTGGCTCATGGATTTCCCCTGTTCGAAGTCACCCCGCGCAGCTGGGAAGCCGTTCAGCCCAGCGCCTTCGATGCCCTGCTGATCGGCAGCCCGGCGGTGTTCCGCCACGGCGGGCGCGGGCTGGCTGCACTCAAGAGCCTGCCGGTCTATGCCGTGGGCGAGGTAACCGCCGCCGCCGCGCGAGAAGCTGGGTTCAGCGTGACGCATCAGGGCAGCGGCGCGCTCCAGGCAACGCTCGGACAGCTCGCGCCCGAGCACAAGCGCCTGCTGCGGCTGGCCGGGGACGAGCGGGTTACGCTGACCCTGCCCAAGGGCGTGACCATGGAAGAACGGGTGGTCTATGCCAGCGCCCGGCGCGCGATGCCGCCCGAACTGGCGACGCTGCTGCGCAGCCCCGCCATCGTCGCGCTCCATTCGGGCGAAGCGGCGCATCACCTGGCCGCCGAATGTGTCCGCCACGGGATACGCCGCGCGCCGCTGCGGCTGGCCGCATTGTCGCCGCGGATTGCCGCGGCGGCGGGCGACGGCTGGGGTGAGGTGGCCTCGATCCCTTATCCCGAGGACAAGGCCTTGCTGGCATTGGCCCGTCAGATGTGCCAAGACCCGTGGCCGGGGGCCCGCTGAACGCCCCGGCCATTTCAAGGGACCGGATGCCCGAAGACTATTACAGTTCCACCCTGCCACCTGCCCGCACCAGCGGTGGCACCCTGCGCGCCGCATTGGGCGCGGCATTCCTCGCTTTTCTTGCCGGAGCCGCGCTGGTCGGCTGGCTGATCTGGGACGGCCGCCTGGCCTTGCCGGGCAACCCGGCTGCGCAGCTTGACGCCGCAGGCGATCCGGCCAACCCCGCGCCGACGGCCAGCGCCAGCCCCGCTGCCACCACGCAGATCGAACAGCAGATCGCGGCGCTGGAACAGCGGCTCGCCCGGATTGACCTGCAGGCCGCCGCCGCCGAGGGAAACACCGCCCGGGCCGAAGCGCTGCTGGTTGCCCTCGCCGCGCGCCGTTCGATCGAGCGCGGTGCACCGCTGGGCTATCTTGAAGACCAGCTCCGCTTGCGGTTTGCCGCCGCCCGCCCGACCGCGGTCAGCACCGTGATCGAGGCCGCCAAACAGCCGGTCACGCTGACCGATCTTTCGGCCGAGCTCGACCAGATCGCCCCTGCCTTGGCAGGTGCCGGGGCCGAGGACACCGCCTGGAGCAAGTTCCGCCGCCAGATGTCGGATCTGTTCGTGGTCCACCGCGACGCACCCGGTGCCAGCGCGCCGGCCAACCGGCTCGCTCAGGCCCAGTTACTGCTGCGCACCGGCCAGGTCGACGCCGCGATCGACCTGATCACGGGGATGCCTGGCGGCAAGACAGCGGGAGACTGGATCGCCAAGGCCCGCCGCTATTCGGCGACGGAGGCAGCGCTCGACCAGATCGAGCAGGCGGCGGTGGCGG
>CALCQB010000371.1 GCA_937897535.1 uncultured Novosphingobium sp.
AGCACGCCTGCACCAGCGGGAGCCGCAGACTATCTCGATGCCCTCGCCTGGCGGATGCTCGAGCAGTCCGCCGAAGGCGCAACCTCGCTGGGGATCGACAAGGGCGCGCACAGCGGCCTGCGCAGCAAGCTGGGCGATCGCTCTGCCGCCGGGCAAGCCCAGGTCGCCGCGCTGCTGCGCGAGGGCCTGAAGGGTGCCGCCCGCTACGATGGGGCGTCGCTCGATCCTGCGACCCGCACCAGCCTGGCCGTGGTCAAGAGCGCGTTCTCGGTCGGGCTCGATGGGCTGGCCCTGCCCTATGGCGATGTCGCGGTGGGCGGCTGGCGCAATACGCCCTACGTGGTGATCCAGAACGTCGGAGCCTACCTCGATACCCCGCGCTTCCTCGACAGCGAGCACCCGGTGGCCGACGCCAGTGATGCCGAGGCGTACCTCGCCCGGCTGGCCGCATTCCCAGCCCAACTCGATGGCGAGCTGGAGCGACTGGCTTCGGCCGGGCGGATCGGCGCGATTGCGCCATCGTTCCTGCTCGACAAGGCAATCCGGCAAATGGAGATGACCCTGCAGGACGCGCAAGGCGGCGGCGGACTGGTCGATTCGCTGGTCAGGCGGACCGCCACAATCCCCGGCGACTGGGGCACCCGCGCCCGTTCGCTCGCCACCGGACCGGTCGCAGCCGCACTTGGCCGGCAGCTGGCCGAGCTCAAGGCCCAGCGCGCGAGGGCCAGCGATCACGCCGGGCTGTGGGCCCGCCCGCGCGGCGATGAATGGTACGCCTGGGGCCTGCGCGCAAGCACCACCACCCGCCACAACCCGGACGAGGTCCACCGGATGGGGCTCGACGCGCTCAAGGAGCTGGGCGCCCGGATGGACCCGATCCTGCGCGGCCTGGGCTATACCACCGGGACCGTGGGCGAGCGGATGACCGCGCTGGGCAAGGACCCGCGCTTCCTGTTTCCTGAAAACGACGCTGGCCGGGCCGAAGTGATCGCGACGATGCAGGGCAAGATCGACTTCATCCGGACCAAGCTGCCGCAGGCCTTCCGCACCCTGGTCAAAGGCAACCTCGAAATCCGCCGCCTGCCGCTGGCCGAGGAAGCCGGGGCGGCAGGGGCCTATGGCGGGGCGGGTTCGATCGACGGGACCGTGCCGGGCAAGATCTGGCTCAACCTCGGCGATGTCAGCCGCCACTCGCGCTATTCGGTCGCCACGCTGGCCTTCCACGAGGGCATCCCCGGCCACGTCTGGCAGGGCGAATATGCCAACCGCCTGCCGCTGATCCGCACCCTGCTGGCCTTCAATGCCTATTCGGAGGGCTGGGCGCTCTATGCCGAGACGCTCGGCGACGAACTGGGGGCTTATGAGGGCGATCCGGTCGGCCAGCTGGGCTATCTGCAGTCGATCGCGTTCCGGGCCTGCCGCCTGGTGGTCGACACCGGGCTCCACGCCAAGCGCTGGACCCGCGCGCAGGCGATCCAGTGGTTCGCCGAAACCAACGGGTCCGGGCTGGCCGAGGTCACGCCCGAGGTTGATCGCTATTGCTCGTGGCCGGGCCAGGCCTGCGGTTACAAGATCGGCCACAGCGAGATCCTGGCGCTGCGCGCGCGGGCCAGAGCCGCGCTCGGGGCGAAGTACGACCTGCGTGATTTCGACGATGCCGTCGTGACCGGCGGCAATGTCCCGCTGGATGTGCTGGGCCAGAATGTCGCGCGCTATATCGCCGAAACGAGGCGATAAATTCAGGTATGCCACCAACGGCTTCGTGGTAGTCTGAGTCCATGCAGGGGAGCCGCGCCGGTACGAGTCGCGGTCTGTTACAGGAGTTTGTTCCATGTCGTTTTTTGGTAAGATCAAGGACGCGATTTTCGGCAAGAAGGCCGAAGCCGCCACCCCGCCCGCTGGCGCCCCCGCCATCCCGATGGCTGAAGCCGCTCCGGCACCCGAACCGGTTGACGTCGAAGCCAGCCTCAGCGCGATGCCCGGCGCAGCTGGCCTCAATTGGCAGAGCTCGATCGTCGATCTGATGAAGCTGGTCGGGATCGATGCCAGCTACGAAAACCGCAAGGCGCTGGCGCACGAACTGGGCGATGCCGATTATTCGGGTTCGGCCGAGGAAAACATCGCGCTGCACAAGGCGGTGATGAAGGGCCTCGCCGAAAACGGCGGCCGGGTTCCGGCCTCCATGCTCGACTGAGCCTTTCCCGAGCAGACAAAAGGGCTCCGCACCGCAAGGTTCGGAGCCCTTTTTGTTGCTTCGTGGAGGACCTACTTCTTGCCGAACAGCCCTGCGGCCATCCCGGCGAGATCGTTGAGCGGGTTGCCGTCGCCGTCCTTGTCAAGCTGCCCCAGCAGACCCGAAGCGATCGGGCTGTCCTGCAACATCTGGGCATATTGGCCGAGCGATGATTCACCGCCGATCTGGGCGACGATCTGGTTGAGCGTGCCGGTATCGAGCCCGGTCTTGGCGGCGGCCCCGGCGATCGTATCCCCCGGCTCGCCGTGGCTCTGGCCCAGCGCGGCGATCGCCTTTTCGGCCGTGGCTGGATCGATCCCGAGCTTGGCGGCCATGTTGCCGACGTCGGCGTGCTCACCCAACTGACCGAGGATGCTGTCAAAAATACCCATGCTGCGACTCCTTTCAAGGAAGCCGGCAGCATGGACCTCTGCGGCAGCGGGACAAAGCTCAATCTCCTGCCAGAATCGGCAGGACTCAGGCTCAAGCCGCCTTGGGGGCCGAATCCAGCACGCCTTGGTCGACGTAGTCGGCGAACTGGGCGAAATTTTCGACGAACTTGCCGACAAGTTCCTGTGCGGAGTTGTCGTAAGCCTCAGGATCGGCCCAGGCACCGCGCGGATCGAGCAGCTTGCTGTCAACGCCCGGAACGGCAACCGGCACTTCAAAGCCGAAGTTCGGGTCCTTGCGGAACTCGGCATCGTTGAGGCTGCCGTCAAGCGCGGCGTTGAGAAGTGCGCGGGTCGCCTTGATCGGCATGCGGTGGCCGACGCCATACTTGCCGCCGGTCCAGCCGGTGTTGACCAGCCAGCACTGCGCCCCGCCCCGGGCGATCCGCTCCTTCAGCAGATTGCCATAGACGCTCGGATGACGCGGCATGAAAGCGGCGCCAAAGCAGGTCGAGAAGGTCGCTTCGGGCTCGGTCACGCCGATTTCGGTCCCGGCGACCTTGGCGGTGTAGCCCGACAGGAAATAGTACATCGCCTGGTCGGCGGTCAGCCGCGCGATCGGGGGCAGCACGCCAAAGGCATCGGCGGTCAGCATGACCACGTTCGACGGCGCCGGGCCGAGGTTCTTTTCCGAGACGTTCGGAATGAATTCGATCGGATAGGCCCCGCGGGTATTCTCGGTCTTGCCGGCATCGGCGAAATCGAGCTCACGGGTGTCCTCGTCCATCGCGACGTTTTCGAGGATCGTGCCGAACATCTTTGTGGTGGCATAGATTTCGGGCTCACCCTCGGGCGAGAGATTGATCATCTTGGCGTAGCAGCCGCCTTCGAAATTGAACACCGCCTGGTCCGACCAGCCATGCTCGTCATCGCCGATCAGCGTGCGGCTGGCGTCGGCCGACAGCGTGGTCTTGCCGGTGCCCGAAAGGCCGAAGAATATCGCGCTCTTGCCATCGGGGCCAATGTTGGCGCTGCAGTGCATCGGCATCACGCCTTGGGCGGGCAGCAGGAAATTGAGCAGGCCGAACACGCCCTTCTTCATCTCGCCCGAATATTCGGTGTTGCCGATCAGGATCAGCTTTTCGGAAAAGTTGACCGCGATCACCGTATCGCTGCGGCACCCGTGGCGCGCCGGGTCAGCCTTGAAACTGGGCAGGTTGATGATCGTGTATTCGGGCGCGAAGCTGGCGAGTTCGCCCGCCGAGGGGCGGACCAGCAGCGTGCGGATGAACAGGCTGTGCCAGGCCATCTGCGTGATCACGCGCACGTTGACCCGGTATTCCGGTTGCGAGCCGCCGAACAGGTCGGCAACGTAGAGTTCCTGCTGATCGGCCAGCGCCGCCAGGAAATCGGCCTTGAGGTTGTTCCAGTGCTCACCCGCCATCGGCTGGTTGATCGCACCCCAGTTGATCGTGTTCTCGGTCACGGCATCGCGGACGATATACTTGTCCTTGACGCTGCGCCCGGTGAACTTGCCCGTATCGACCAGCAGCGCACCGTGGCGGGTCAGCTTGCCCTCGCCGCGTTCGATCGCATGCTCGACCAGCGCGGCAGTGCCGAGGTTGGCGTGGATCGTGGCGCTGGTGGTGAAGCCCTGCTGCGCGAGCGGGGTGGAAAGCGATGCGGTCAAGGCGGTCTCCATGGGATTTGCGTGAGGTGCCAGCCCGGGCGGCCAACGCCTTTCCGCATACGAATGCAGTGAATTCGAGAGCGGCGCATAGTCGAGCCGCCCGATTCCGTCAAATCGCCACATTTCCGCGCGCAAAACCTATTGTTTCAGCGCCTTGAGCCCGGCTTTCAAGCCAATTGCCGTTCCCGGAGTTAACGGCTAGGCCAAGCGTCCCTGCCCCGATGCCGGTGAAAGCGATTCCCGCCCAGCAATCATGGCCGATTCCCCCGCTCCTCTCACCGCCTTGCCGCAACAGGTCATCGCCCTGGTCGATGACGATCGCAACATCCTGACCACGGTTTCGATCGGGCTGCAGGCCGAAGGTTTTGCCACGCGGGTCTATGCCGATGGCGAGACCGCGCTGAAAGCGCTGCTCGACAATCCGCCCGACCTGGTGGTCTGCGACATCAAGATGCCGCGGATGGACGGACTCGAACTTCTCCAGAAGCTGCGCGCCAAGACCGGGCTGCCGCTGATCTTCCTGACCAGCAAGGACGAGGAGCCGGACGAGGCACTCGGCCTCGCCCTGGGCGCGGACGATTATATCGCCAAGCCGTTCAGCCAGCGGCTGCTGGTCGCGCGGATCCGGGCGATCCTGCGCCGCGCCGATCTGGTCCGGACCGAGGCCGATGCCGCACCGGACGAGTCTGAACCCGAGCCTGCGATCGCGCGCGGGCGGCTTGAAATGGACCCGACCCGGCACCGGGTTGCCTGGGCCGGGCAGCCGGTATCGCTGACCGTGACCGAATTCCTGATCCTCGAGGCGCTGGCGGCCCGCCCGGGCGTGATCAAGAACCGCAACCAGCTGATGGATGCCGCCTACAGCGACGATGTGTTCGTCGACGATCGCACGATCGACAGCCACATCAAGCGCCTGCGCCGCAAATTCCGGGCGGCCGATCCGCAGTTTTCGGCGATCGAGACGCTCTACGGTGCCGGCTATTCGTTCAACGATGTCTGACAACCGTCCCCGTCGTCCCAGCTGGAAACGCCGCACCAGCCTGACCGTGCGGATTCTGGCGGTCAACATCATTGCCTTGGGGCTGATGGCGGGCAGCCTGTTCTACCTCGATTCGTACCGCAAGCAGCTGTTCGAGGAGCGGTTCAAGCTGGCCCGGGCCGAGGCCGAGATCGCAGCCGCCGGGCTTGCTGCTGCCACCCCTGACGAGCGCCGCGACGTGCTGGTCCGGATCGGGCAAAGCCAGAAGCTGCGGCTACGCGTTTACAGCGCGAACGGTGCCTTGGAGCTCGACAGCTTCGCCCTCGGCCCGCCAAGTTTCACGCTGATCGATCCTGCGCACGAAGGATGGTACGAAGGCGGCGGGCGGCTGATTGATAACGCGATGGGGCTGATCCTCGATTCGCCGACCCGCGAGCCTTACCGCGAACCGGCAAATGACGTTGTATCGGCCTGGCCCGAGCTGACCCGTGCGGCCAGCACCCGCAGCAGCGCGGTGATCGCCCGCGCTGCGCCCGACCAGACCCCGATGATCAACGCCGCCGCCGCGGTCGGCGATCGGGGCGAGCTGTTGCTGGTCAGCCGCAATGCCCGCGACCTGACTCAAGCGGTCCGCGACGCGCGGGGCACCCTGGGGATCGTGCTGGCGGTGACCCTGATCATCTCGATCCAGCTTTCGCTGTTCCTCGCCCGGACGATCGTCCAGCCCTTGCGCGCACTGGTCCGCGCGGCAGTGCGGGTCCGGCTGGGGCGCGACCGCGCGGTCGAGGTGCCCCGGCTGCCCGAGCGCGGCGACGAGATCGGCCTGCTGGCACGCGCGCTATCCGACATGAGCGTGGCGCTGCGGCGCCGGATCGACGCGGTCGAAAGTTTCGCGGCCGATGTCGCGCACGAGATCAAGAACCCGCTGGCGAGCCTGCGCTCGGCGGTCGAATCGCTCGAAAAGGTCAAGGACGACACGCTTCGCACCGAACTGACCCGGATCGCCGCGCACGATGTGCGGCGGATCGACCGGCTGGTCACCGAAATCGCCGAGGCCAGCCGGATCGACGCCGAGCTCAGCCGCACCCAGTTCATGCCGGTCAACCTCCACGCACTGGCCAAGGCGCTGGTCCGCAGCCGCGACGAACGCGGCGAAAACCGCGGCCGGACGGTGCGGCTTGCCACCCATGGCGGCGGTCCGTGGGATGTGCCCGGCGAGGAAGCGCAATTGGCCCGGGTGCTCGAAAACCTGCTCGACAACGCGGTCTCGTTCTCCCCCGAGGTCGGCGAAGTGCGCCTGCTGTTCGAACGCGATGACGACCGCGTGCAGCTCAGCGTGATCGATCAGGGCCCTGGCATCCCGGCCGAGGCGCGCGACAAGGTGTTCAACCGGTTCCACTCGCTGCGCCCGGCCGAGGAAGACTTCGGCAACCACTCAGGCCTTGGCCTGGCGATCGCCCGGACTATCGCCGAAGCGCACGACGGCACCCTGAGCGCCGCAGACCGTGCGGACGGTCAGCGCGGTGCCTGCCTGGTCCTCGCGCTGCCCGCGCTGGCCGAGGGTGAAGACGAGGAATGAGCGCCGTTCATCAGGCGAGCTGCGTTGCAATCGCGGGCCGTGCGGTGCTGATCGAGGGGCCACCGGGCAGCGGCAAGTCCAGTCTGGCGCTGGCGCTGATCGATCGCGGCGCG
>CALCQB010000372.1 GCA_937897535.1 uncultured Novosphingobium sp.
AAACGGGGCCGGGATTCTGTCCGCGATTCTATATGTCAAAGCTCCCGATCACAGGAGTGTGATCGGAGGGCCGCTCGGCGCGGCGCGGTTCGCGATCGATCGTGCAGGCGGTGCAGCGCGCGGCGAGCGCGGTGCTGGCGAGGATCAGGTCGATGCGCAGGCCGATGTCGCCCACCAGCGTGCCGCGAGCGCGGTCCTCGATGCCGAGCTGCGTCCAGTCGCCGGGCTGCGCCAGCGTGGCCGTGCCCACGCTCTTGTTGCCGGAGAGGGCGACTTCTTGCACCACCACACTGGCGCCGCCGGGCGCGATTTTTGGAGCGGCAGAGGCACCCGGCGCGCGGGGCA
The DNA here is from genome assembly GCA_937897535.1 of uncultured Novosphingobium sp. GTDB lineage: Bacteria > Pseudomonadota > Alphaproteobacteria > Sphingomonadales > Sphingomonadaceae > Novosphingobium. Next base: position 346 of record CALCQB010000372.1, read on the forward strand.
CCACCGATCTGACGAATCCTTCGGGACATCGTCGGTCGATCGTCCGGCGCGGCCGAGCGATCGCACGGACCTGGGCCGATTCTTGATCCGTCCCCGATCCGCCCGTGACCAGGGCGGATCGGTCGGACTCAGCGGGCGAGGGGCTTGTACTTGATCCGGTGCGGTTGGTCGGCCGACGAGCCGAGTTCCTTGTGGCGCCAGGTCTCGTACTCGCTGAAGTTGCCCTCGAACCAGCGCACCTGGCTGTCGCCCTCGAACGCCAGCACGTGGGTGGCGATGCGGTCGAGGAACCAGCGGTCGTGGCTGATGACCACGGCGCAGCCGGGGAAGTTGTCGAGGGCGGTCTCGAGGGCGCGCAGCGTGTCGACGTCGAGGTCGTTGGTGGGCTCGTCGAGCAGCAGCACGTTGCCGCCGGTCTTCAGCATCTTGGCGATGTGGACGCGGTTGCGTTCACCGCCTGACAGCTTGCCGACGTTCTTCTGCTGGTCCGCGCCCTTGAAGTTGAACGCGCCGACATAGGCCCGCGTGCTGGTCTCGTGCTTGTTGACGGTCATGTAATCGAGCCCGTCGGAGATTTCCTCCCACACGTTCTTGGTCGGATCGAGATGGTCGCGGCTCTGGTCGACGAAGCCGAGGCGCACGGTGCTGCCGATGTCGATTGTGCCCGCGTCGGGCTGTTCTTTGCCGGTCAGCATCTTGAACAGCGTGGACTTGCCCGCACCGTTCGGCCCGATCACGCCCACGATCCCGCCCGGCGGGAGCATGAACGACAGGTTCTCGAACAACAGCTTGTCGCCGTAAGCCTTGGTCAGCCCCTTGGCCTCGATCACCTTGCTGCCGAGCCGCTCGGGCACCTGGATGACAATCTGCGCCTTGCCGGGCTTGCGGTCATTCTGCGCGTCCTGCAGGGCTTCGAACTTGCGGATACGGGCCTTGCTCTTGGTCTGGCGGGCGGCCGGGGTCTGCCGGATCCACTCCAGTTCCTCCTTGAGCGCCTTGGAGCGACCGGTTTCCTCGCGATCCTCCTGGTCGAGGCGCTTGGCCTTCTTTTCCAGGTAGGTGGAGTAATTGCCCTCATATGGGAAATAGCGGCCGCGATCCAATTCAAGGATCCAGCCGACAACGTTATCAAGGAAGTAGCGGTCGTGGGTGATCATCAGCACCGCGCCGGCATAGTCCTTGAGGTGGTTTTCCAGCCATTCGACGCTTTCGGCATCGAGGTGGTTGGTCGGTTCGTCGAGCAGCAGGATGTCGGGCTTCTGGATCAGCAGCCGGGTCAGCGCGATCCGGCGCTTTTCGCCGCCCGAAAGATTGTCCACCGCCCAGTCGCCCGGCGGGCAGCGCAGCGCTTCCATCGCCATTTCGATCCGGGCGTCGATGTCCCAGGCATTGGCTGCATCGATCTCTTCCTGGAGCTTGGTCATCTGCTCCATTAGTTCGTCAGTGTATTCTTCGCCCAGCTTCACCGAGATGGCGTTGAACTCGTCGACCATCATCTTCTCGGGGCACTTGGCCGCGATGTTCTCGAACACGGTCTTGGTCGGGTCGAGCTTCGGTTCCTGCGGCAGGTAGCCGATCTTGAGCCCGTCCATGGGCTTGGCCTCGCCGAGGATTTCGTGGTCCTCGCCGGCCATGATGCGCAGCAGGGTGGATTTGCCCGAACCGTTGACGCCCACGATCCCGATCTTGGCGTCGGGCAGGAAGTGCAGCCGGATGTTCTCGAACACTTTCTTCCCGCCCGGATAGATCTTGGTCAGACCATCGAGGTGGTAGACATAGTGAGTGGCGGCCATCGGGAGGTTCCTGCGGGCGGGGAGACAAGCGGCTGGTAGATGACAAGTCGCGCCGATTAGATCAAGGCTGCTGGCTCAGGCATAAGGAAACAGCCATGAAACAAGTCGCCATAGGCCTTGCGGCCATGGGCCTTTTCGCCTGCACGCCGAAAACCGAGGCGCCTGCGACACAAGCCTCCAACGCCCCTGCTGCCTGCGCGGGGCCCCTCACCCCCATCGCCGGGGTCTGCACAACAGACGCCGCCTTCCTCCGGAACGACGGTTCCAAGGACCTGCTCTTCGATCCGAAGTGCGTCTGGAAGATGGAAGAGGTCCAGCGCACGCCCGACGAGGTTCTGGTGTTCCGGTCGCAGGATTGCAGCGCCACCGGCCGGGACGGCCTCGCGGGCGCGGCCTTTCGCCCAATGTCGGAGGGCGGCGATCTGGCCGTCCATCAGGTTGGCCAGCGGCACCGTGCGGGTCATCGCTTCCAGGATGTCCTTGGCG
>CALCQB010000373.1 GCA_937897535.1 uncultured Novosphingobium sp.
AGCTTGTCCGTCTGCTTGTTGTTGCGGGTGCGGGCGCCCTTGGTCGGCTTGCCCCACGGAGTAACCGGATGACGACCGCCCGAAGTCCGGCCCTCACCACCGCCGTGCGGGTGATCGACCGGGTTCTTGGCGACGCCGCGGGTCAGCGGGCGACGGCCCTGCCAGCGCGTACGCCCGGCCTTGCCGAAGTTCTGGTTCTGGTTGTCGGGGTTCGAAACCGCGCCAACCGTACCCATGCAATCGCCGCGCAGGTAGCGCTGCTCGCCCGAGTTCAGGCGAACGATCACCATTCCGCGGTCACGACCGACGACCTGGACGTAAGTCCCGGCGCTGCGGGCGATCTGCCCACCTTTGCCCGGCTTCATCTCGACGTTGTGGCAGATGGTGCCGACCGGCATGGTGCTGAGCAGCATTGCGTTGCCCGGCTTCACGTCGGTCTTCTCACCCGCCACCACGCTATCGCCAACGGCAAGCCGTTGGGGAGCGATGATGTAGGCCTGCTCACCGTCGGCATACTTGACGAGGGCGATGAACGCGGTCCGGTTGGGATCGTATTCCAGACGCTCGACGACAGCGGGAGCATCCCACTTGCGGCGCTTGAAATCGATGTACCGGTACTTCTGCTTGTGACCGCCAGCGATCCCGCGCGAAGTGACGTGGCCCTTGTTGTTGCGGCCGCCGCTCTTGCTCTTGCCTTCAGTCAGCGCCTTGACAGGCTTGCCCTTCCACAGCGACGACTTGTCGACGAGGATGAGGGCGCGCCTGCCGGGGCTGGTCGGATTGAAATTCTTGAGTGCCATGGTTCAGCCTCAGATCCCGCTGGTGACGTCGATCGACTGGCCTTCGGCCAGACGAACTACCGCCTTCTTCACGTCCGAGCGCTTGTAGGGACGGCCCTTCCAGCGCTTGGTCTTGCCCTTCTGGGTCAGCGTGTTGACGCTCACCACCTTCACGTCGAACAGTGCCTCGACCGCAGCCTTGATCTGCGGCTTGGTAGCGCTGTCCGTCACCTTGAAGACGACGGCGTTGAACTCGCTGGCCAGCGTCGCCTTTTCGGTGATGTGGGGAGCCACGATCACGTCATAGTGACGCGTGTCGATTGCGTCCTTAGCCATTGAAACGGGCCTCCAGCTTTTCGACCGCGGCGCGGGTCAGCACCAGCGTGTCATGCTTCAGGATGTCATAGACGTTGGCACCGATCGCCGGGAGCACGTTGATCCCGACCAGGTTGCCAGCGGCGCGGGCGAAACCGGCGTTCACCGCTTCACCATCGATCACCAGCACCTTCTTGCCCCAGTTCGCCTTGGCGAGCTGACCGGCGAGAGCCTGGGTCTTGGCATCCTTGAGATCGAGGGTATCGACCACGACCAGGTTGCTCTGGGCCTTCGAGGACAGCGCCATCTTGAGCCCAAGCGCGCGGATCTTCTTGTTCAGCGAGACGTCGAACTCACGGCGACGCGCGCCGTGGGCCTTGCCGCCGCCGATGAACACCGGAGCCGCACGATCGCCGTGACGGGCAGTACCGCCACCCTTCTGGCGACCGAACTTCTTGCCGGTACGGGCAACGTCCGACCGTTCGCGGGTCGCGCGAGCAATGCCGCGGCGATTTTCGAGCTGCCAGGTGACAACGCGGTGGAGGATGTCGGCGCGCGGCTCGAGGCCGAACACTGCATCGTTGAGTTCGATGTCGCCCTTGCCGGCGGTGCCATCGAGGTTGGAAAGCTTGACCTTCACGACTTAGCCCTCCTGGCCTTCGGTTGCTTCAACAGCCACGGTTTCTTCCGCGGGGGTGTCGGCAGCAGCCGGAGTTTCGTTGCTGTTGGCAGCGCTCTTGATGCCAGCAGGATAGGGCGCTTCGGCGTGGCGCGAGACCTTCACCGAGTCCTTGATCGTCATCCAGCTGTTCTTCGCGCCCGGAACCGATCCCTTGACGAAGATCAGGCCGCGCTCGTCATCCACGCGGACAACTTCGAGGTTCTGCTGGGTGCGCTGACGGTCGCCCATGTGGCCGGCCATCTTCTTGTTCTTGAAGAC
>CALCQB010000374.1 GCA_937897535.1 uncultured Novosphingobium sp.
CATCTGCTGGATCGGCCTTGGCGACCGCCACAAGGCAGGTCTGATGTTCAACGAGATGGTGCGCTCGGGCGAACTCAAGGCCCCCATCGTCATCGGCCGCGATCACCTCGATTCAGGCTCGGTCGCCAGCCCCAACCGCGAAACCGAAGCGATGAAGGACGGATCGGACGCGGTGTCCGACTGGCCGCTGCTCAACGCGCTGCTGAACACCGCTTCGGGCGCGACCTGGGTCTCGCTGCACCACGGCGGCGGGGTCGGGATGGGCTATTCGCAGCATGCCGGGATGGTAATCGTCGCCGACGGCAGCGACGATGCCGCGCGGCGGCTCGAGCGGGTGCTGTGGAACGATCCCGCCACCGGGGTGATGCGCCATGCCGATGCCGGTTACGAGATCGCCCGCGAATGCGCGCGCGAGCAGGGGCTGGATCTGCCGGGTATCCTGGTGTGAGCGCTTCCTGACGTCAGACCGGGACGGTGATGTGCTTGCCGCCGAATACCGCCTGCCAGTTCTCGATCTCGCTGACCACGATGTCGTCTGCAGCATGGGCCAGTTCGGACAGTTGCGAATAGGTCAACGAATGATCCGGGGCAGAGAGCAGCAGTTCGATCCGGTTGTGGACCGCGTCGAGCTTTTCCGCCGTGACTTCCGAAATCGCGGCGAATCGCTCAAAGTCGCCAAAATAGCGGATCCCGGCCAGACCCGCACCCAGCGTCGGGAAGACCACGCCAAAGAACGAGGTGTACTTGCCGAGCTTGTATAGCCAGGTCCCCGGCATCAAGCCCATGGCACTGGCACCGGCGCAGATCAGGTAGAGCGAGACCGAGACGATCGCGGCCTGGAACAGCCGTTCCGACAACCGGTCGAGCCGGTGATGGACCGTATTGAGCCGCCGGGCCTTGCTCCAGTGGTAATCGCGCTGAGAGCGGACATGATTGTCCAGCAGCTGTTCTGCGGCGGCCCGCAGGTAGTCCTTGCCCATCGCCACCCGGGGCAGCCCCAGCGCGCGCAGGGCGTGGCGCGAATAGTATTCGGGCCAGGATGTGTCGGTGCCCTTGGGCCAGCGCCCCGGCGGGCGGGCCACGCCCAGCAGCAGCAGAATCGGGGCATGGCGGAGGTATTCGGCGACCCGGCGGGTCTCGAACCAGCGTTTGTGCCAGCGCAGCTTCTCACCGCGCCAGATGATCACCAGGATCGCCCCGAGCAGCAGGAATTCGCCGCTGGCAAACAGCCATTTGTATTCGGCACCGGCGAACGGTTCATAGGAAACGCCCGAGACGATCGCCAGCGTGACGATCCAGGTCGACTCGAACCAGTCGTCCTCCTTGCCGGTGTCGAGCACCACCTGCAGCGCGCCGACCCACAGGACCAGCAGGGCGAAGCCGATGGTGTCGATGGGCACCTTGCGGGTGGGCGTCTCGCGGTTGTGCATGAACTTCCAGCAGACGAAGGCGCAGAAGGCCCCGACCGGCAGGTTGATCAGGAAGATCCACGACCAGTGGAAGTTGTCGCACAGCCAGCCGCCCAGCACCGGCCCCAGGCTGCTCCCCAGTGTGGCACCTTCAGCCATGGTCTGCTTGTAGAAATCGACGCCGAAGACGTTGACGCCGTACGAGCCGGTCAAGTCGTACAGCACATTGTGGTCCAGATCGGTCACGGTGACGCCATCAGAGGATTGCAGGAAGGAGCCTATCTTCAAGCCTTGGTTCACCAAGCCGCGAAACTGAAATGGCACACGGTAGGCGCTAACAAACTGCAAATCCGACAGGCCCTCTACCACCGACGCGCCAGCGGCCAAGGTGACGGGGAAACGCTTGGCAATGGTGGATACCAGCCTCTCAAACGCCGCTTGGCGCTGCGCGACCACTTCGGCTGGTGCACCATCCAAGGCGAACACTTGGGACCCGTCGTAGTGGTAGGTGGGCAAGAGCGCAGCAATGCGTTTGGCGGTACGCGGGTGCCCT
>CALCQB010000375.1 GCA_937897535.1 uncultured Novosphingobium sp.
CGGCAGTCGCGCCCGATCCGATCACCAGGATCCGCTTGCCGGTATAGTCGGTCTTCGGATCCCACAACTGGGCGTGGACCAGCTGACCCTGGTAGCGCTCCATCCCTGGCCAATCGGGCAGATAGGGCTTTTCATGGTCGTAATAGCCCTGGCACATCCAAAGGAAGTTGGCGGTGAAGGTGACGCTGGCCCCGTCCGATTTGCGGACTGCATCCACCGTCCAGAGGTTGGCCTTGCTGTCCCACGCGGCTTTGGTGATGCGGTGGCCATAATGGATGTGCGGGCCGATCCCGTTCTCTGCGATCACCTCGCCCATGTAATCGAGGATCGCCTGACCCGAGGCGATCGGGGTGCCGACCCACGGCTTGAACCGGTAGCCGAAGGTGTAAAGGTCCGAATCCGAACGGACGCCGGGGTACTTGTGGGTTTCCCAGGTGCCGCCGAAGCTGTCCTTCATCTCGAGGATCGCATAGCTCTTGCCGGGACACTGGTCCTGCAAGTGATAGGCCGACCCGATCCCGGAAATCCCGGCGCCGACGATCAACACGTCGACATGATTCGCCTTGGTGGTTGCGTCCTGGCTGGCTACGGCTGTTGCGGCGGCGCTCATTGGCGACTCTCCTCTTTCCCACTCGTTTAATTGCGCGATTAAACCTGTAATCGCGGCAATTGCCAAGCGGGTAATTGATGAGGGTCAAAAGGACGCGATCAACCGCCCGCCTGCCACTCCCGAACCGCCTCCAGCGGCCAGACCAGCATCAGGACATTGAGCGTCAGGTTGTCGCGGATCATCACCAGGGTGAACAGCTCGAACCCCACGGCCAGCGCCACACTGACCTGCCATGGTAGCTTGCTGGCGATCCAGAAGCCCAGCCCCATCCAGCCGATATCGGCCAGAGAATTGACCACGCTGTCGCCCTCATAGCCAAAGCTGACCGTCACCGCGCGGTAGCGGTCGATGATCAGAGGCGAATTTTCGAGCAGTTCCCAGAACGCCTCGAACGCGACCGCGATCGGCAGCGCCCAGATCACCGGCTTGCCGCCGAGCAGCTTCCAGCGCCGCCACAACAGGTGCGCGAAGAAATAGAACAGCAGCCCGTGGATCACGTGGCTGAAGCTGTACCAGTCGGCCAGGTGCTGGCTGTTTTCGCTCGACTGTACCACCCCGTGCCACAGCTTGACCGTGCCGCACTGGCAGATCGCGCTGCGGCCCATCGCCAGCAGGATCGCCCCCGCGCCCAGCCACAAGGTCAGGCTGAGCAACAGGCCCCGGCGATCGGGTAGCAGGCTGGGCGAGTGATGTTCCATCGCGCGATTGGTAAGCAGCTTCGGCCGGTGTGGCAACGAAAACAGCCGCTTGTCACATGATTGGGCGCTGCTAGTTTGACTGCTTCTTCAAGAGGACCAACCTTTATGCGTCTCGCTTTTCTGGCTGCCATACCCCTTGCGGCAGCTTTGCCTTCTCCGGCTGCCCTGGCCCAGTCCGCTGCCGGTTCCGCCCCGGCGGCGCAGGTGCCGGCGGTCGATGCCGCATATCTGCGGTTCTACGATGCGATCGTCGGCGGGGTCGACATGGGCCAGATGGCGATCGGCGGGGCCGATTCGATCTTTGACGGGCTGGTCCGGAACCAGCCCAAATTCGCCGATGTCGCGCGCCGCAACCCCGGCCTCAAGGGTGAATTCCGCACGGCGACCCTGCCCTTTCTGAAAATGTGGATGGACCGTTCGACCGCGGCCATGCGCGGCAAGGTGGCGGCGCGGCTCGCCAAGTATTTCACGGTGGCCGAAGCTGAGGAAGTGGCCCAGTTCTATGGCTCGCCGCTCGGGAAGAAATTCCTCAAGGCTGTGTCCGAAAGCATGAGCTTCGACACAACGGTCGACCAGGCGATCAGCGGCGGCAAGCCGGAGGCCGGGATTGCCGGGGCCGATATGGACAAGAGCGCAAACCGCGCCATGGCCAGGCTGCTGCCGACGCTGACCGCGGACGAGCGCGAGGCGCTGATGCGGTTTTCCCAGCGCCCGGTGTTTCGCAAGCTGGCGCTGATCGATCAGGCCATGGCCGGAATGGAACAGCCCTCGATGGACGAATTCTCGACTGCCGAGGAACGCGACGCTTTCGGCAAAGCGGTGCGCGACCTGTTCATCCGGGCGACGAGCAGCAGCTGATCAATCCGGTTCGCGCTCCGGCGGCACAGTGCTGCTGGGGCCGAGCGGCAATTGCATATAGACGTTGTCGAGCCAGCGGCCCTGTTTGCGGCCAATCGCCTGCAAGCGCCCGGCGTGGGCAAAGCCGAGCGCGGCGTGCAGCGCGATCGAAGCAGGCTCGGCCCCGCCGATCACCGCGATCAGCTGGCGGAACCCGCAGTCCCGCGCGGCCCCGACCAGCGCGGCCAGCAGCGCCTTGCCCACCCCTTGCCCGCGGCAATCATGGCGGATGTAGATCGAATTCTCGCAAGCATAACGATAAGCGGCGCGGTCGCGGAACTGGCTGACATAGGCATAGCCGAGCAACGCTCCGTCGGCATCTTCGGCGACCAGCCAGGGCCAGCCGGCGGACTGAACCTTGTCCAGACGCGCAGCCATTTCCGCATCGTCCGGCGGATCGATCTCGTAACTTCCGGTGCCGTGGCGGACATGATGCGCATAGATCGCCGCAATTCCAGCGACATCGGCAGCAGTGGCGGGGCGAATTTGCATGGTCCCATCATGACCGAACCGCCGCGCGAGGCCAAGAGCAGGCGTCCGGCTTTCCATTGTCGGGTAGCAGGGTTACAACTCAGTCCGGATGGCGCGGCGCAAAACTCCCCTGCAGGCGATCGAACCCGTGGCCGGGCCCGGCCCGAGCGTGCCCCAGGCTTGCGTGATCGGGGCCGGAATCGGCGGGCTCGCGCTGGCGATCCGGCTGCAGGCGGCGGGATTGCAGACCGTTCTGGTCGAGGCGCGCGAAGCCCCGGGCGGACTGGTCCGCAGCTGGGAGCGCGACGGCTTTACCTTTGAAGGCGGTCCGGCCGCGATCTCCGATCCGGCGGCATTCCGCGAATTGTGGAGCCTGACCGGCGAAGACATGGCCGATGCCGTGCCGCTGCACGAAGTGGCCCCGGCCTGGCGCTGCAGCTGGCCCGATGGCGCGGTGCTCGACCTGCCGCCCGACCCGGCCCAGCTCGCCCGGATCGCGCCCGAAGATGTCGCCGGTTTTGCCGACTTTGCCGAATGGTGCAGCACCAGCCGGATCGACGGCTGGCAGCGGCTGGCCGAGCAGGCCCAGGGCAAGCTGCGCTCCGCATTCGACGCGCTGGCTCCGATCGCGCGCCACCAGGGCTGGCGCAGCGCAGCCGGGCTGGCCGCGCACCTGGTCAAATCGGACCGGCTGCGTGAGGCGCTCGCCTTCCAGACGCTGCTTTCCGGGGCCAACCCGTACAAGACCTCGGCGCTCAACCTGCTCGGGCAGGTCCCGGCCGGGCTGGGTCCGGTCTGGTGGCCGGAAGGCGGAATGGGCCGGCTGGTGGCGGCACTGGCCGCGCGCTTCCACAAGCTCGGCGGGGAAATCCGGCTGCACGATCCGGTGATCAGGGTCCACACCGTCGGCAACCGGGTGACCGAGATCGAATGTGCCAGCGGCTGGCGCAGCGCGGTCCGGCTGGCGGCGAGCAATGCCGACGCGGTCCACACTTACCGCGATCTGCTGCGCGACACCCAGCGCGGCCCGGCGATGGCCCGCAAGCTGACCGACCGGCGCTTTTCGCCCTCGGCCTTCACCGTGCATTTTGCGCTCGAAGGAACCTGGCCGGGAATCCCGCACCGCACGGTGCTGTTCGGGCCGCGTTTTGCCGGGTTGCTGGAGGACATCTTCACCCACGGAGTTCTGCCGCAGGACCTGATGATCCTGCTGGCCCATCCCAGCGTCACCGACCAGAGCCTGGCCCCGCCGGGCAAGAGCGTGTTCAGCGCCACGGTCCCGGTCGCCAACCTCGGCAAGCTGCCGATCGACTGGGACACGGTCGGCCCGGTCCTCCAGCGCCGGGTGCTGAAGGAGATCGGGCGGCGGCTGGTGCCCGACATTCAGGACCGGATCGTCACCGCGTTCCACACCACCCCGCGCGACCTCGCGCTCGATTTCAACGCCTGGGCCGGGGCCGGCTGGAGTCTGGAACTGAGCCCGCGCCAGTCGGGCCCGCTGCGCCCGCACCACCGCGACGGCAAGTTCGCCAACCTCTACCTGGTCGGCGCAGGCACCCACCCCGGTGCGGGGCTTGCAGCGGTGCTGGCCGGTGCTAAGGCGACCGCCCGGTTGATGGTGGAGCAGAAAACGTGAAGCGTCTGGCAGTCTATTGCGGGTCGGCGACCCCAACCGATCCGCGTTATGTCGAACTGGCCGCCGACGTCGGCCGGACCCTGGCCGAGCGCGGGATCGGCGTGGTCTATGGCGGCGGGCGGCTCGGGCTGATGGGCGCGGTCGCCAGCGGCGCGCTGCAGGCCGGCGGCGAAGTGATCGGGGTGATCCCCGAGGCACTGGTCAGCTCCGAAGTGGCCAACCACGATTGCACCGAACTGATCGTGGTTGCCGACATGCACCAGCGCAAGGCCGCCTTCACCCGCCTGTCCGATGGCTTCGTCACCATCCCCGGCGGGGTCGGGACGATGGACGAGCTGTGGGAAGCGGTCAGCTGGGCGCAGCTGGGCTATCACGCCAAGCCGGTAGGCCTGCTGAATGCGCTGGGCTTTTTCGATCACCTGATCGCCTTCAACCACCACATGATCGAGGTCGGCTTCATCCGTGAAGCCCATCAGGGGATCATCATCGCCGAGCCCGAGCTTGACTTGCTGCTGGCGCGGATGGCCGCGCACGAGCCGCACACCCCGATCTTCGGGATGAAAACTTCGGAGTTGTGAAGGAAGCGCGGAAACCCTAGGGGCACCGCGATGAATAGCTACCCTGCCCCCGCGCTCGCCCGTGTCGAGGAACTGGCCGCCGCCGCCGCTGCCAATCCGGCGCGCGCGATCTCGTTTCAAGGGGCGCCGGGGTGCAATGGCCACCGCGCAGCGCTCGAATACGATCCCGATTGCCTGCCGCTGGCCTGTTTCAGCTTCGAGGACGCGATCGACGCGGTCCGCGAAGGCCGGGCTGACCGGGCGATCATCCCGATCGAAAATTCGCAGCACGGGCGGGTTGCCGATATCCATTTCCTGCTGCCCGAAAGCGGGTTGTTCATCACCGGCGAGCATTTCGTGCCGATCAGCTATGCGCTGATGGCGCTGGGTGATGGGCCTTTCGCGGCGGCCTATTCGCATCCCCAGGCGCTGGGGCAGACCCGCCGCTATCTTCGTGATCGCGGGATCGTGCCGATGGCCTATGCCGATACCGCCGGCGCAGCCGCCTATGTCGCGGAACTGGGCGATCCGGCGGCCTGCGCAGTCGCGCCGCCGATCGCCGCCGCGCTCTACGGGCTGAGGATCGTGGCCGAAAAAATCGAGGATTCGCCCGACAACACCACCCGGTTCGTGGTCCTGGCGCGCGAGCCGCTCGGTGCGGCGGAGCTGGCCGGGCGGACCGCGATGACCACCTTCGTGTTCGAGGTGAAGAACATCCCGGCCGCGCTGTACAAGGCGATGGGCGGGTTCGCCACCAACGGGGTCAACATGACCAAGCTGGAAAGCTATCAGCGGGGCGCCAGTTTTGCTGCCACCCGCTTCTACGCCGATATCGTCGGCGCGCCGGGCGATCCGGCGGTCGACCGGGCGCTGGAGGAACTGGCCTTCCACTGCAAGGAACTGCGCGTGCTGGGCAGCTACCCCCAGGAACTTGTGCGGGGTTAAGAGGGCTTTAGGCATAGCCGGTGCTTGCTCCGCAACCGGGTCCATGCCACCACCAGCGCCGTGACGAAACCGGCCCCGGTCATTGAAGGAACAACCGCCGCCCAGGACGCCGCGCGCGACTGGGAAGCCGTGCATGCCGATCCGTCGATCCAGTTCAACCCGGTCGACATCAAGATCAAGCCGCCGGAAACCCCGGGCTGGCTCAAGGCGATCGGCGAATTCGTCCGGATGATCTTCGAGCCCCTGGGCCGGGCGCTGGGGGTATCGTGGGGCGTGCTGCAATGGGTACTGCTCGGCCTGACGGTGATCGCGGTGCTTTATGTCGCCTGGCGGCTGATCGGATCGCAATGGACCGGGCGCACGGCGAAGGCCAAAGCCGAGGCGGAGGACGCCGGCTGGGTGCCGGACGAACAGCAGGCCCTGGCCCTGCTTGAGGATGCCGACCAGCTCGCCGCCGCTGGCCGGTTCGATGAGGCCACGCACCTGCTGCTGATCCGGTCGGTCCAGCACATCGCCGCGGCCCGGCCCGACTGGGTCCGCAAAGCCAGCACCGCGCGCGAGCTTGCCCGGCTGCCCGGCCTGTCGGACGGCGCGCGCGGCACCTTCGGCCTGATCGCCACCCGGGTCGAGCGCAGCCTGTTCGCGCTGCGGGCGCTTGGCGCCGATGACTGGCAGGCCGCCCGCGAAGCCTATGCCCGGTTCGCGCTCGAACGGATCGCGGCATGAGCGGGCGCGGCGGCAATCCGTTTTCGCCGCGGGTCACGCTTGCGCTGGTGCTGTTCGGGATGGCGGCCTTCGTCGCGCTGCTGTGGATGATCGGCAGCGGGTTCGGCGATCCCGGGCCGCGCGCCAGCGGCGCACACGCCCGTGGCAAGGCGATCAACGGCTATGCTGCGCTTTACGACTATCTCGGCAAGCGCGGCTTTCAGGTTTCCGCCGTGCAATCGCGCGCCGCACTCAAGCAGCCCGGCTTGCTGATCCTGACTCCGCTGCACCAGGCCGACCCCAAGGAAATCGACAAACTGGTCAGCAGCCGCCGGACGATCGGCCCGACGCTGGTGATCCTGCCCAAGTGGATCGCAATCCCGCTGCCGCGCACCTCGCCCAAGGTCAAGGACGGTTATGTCCGGCTGGTCGGGGCAGACACTCCGGACTGGAAGGGCTTCTACGACGACATCACGCTGGAGCGCGGAGCCCTGCAGACCGGTTCGCGGCCCGGCGCGTGGGAGGCGGCCGGCCTGAGCGGGGTGATGCCCGAACCGAAAAAGGTCTTCTTCGGGGACGGCAAATACGTGATCCCGCTGGTGATCGGCGAGGGCACCACCCGTCCGCTGGCCGGCTATATCTCCGACGGCGGCGATTACCGGGCGTTGCGCGAATTGGCGGTCGGGTTCGACGAGGCCGAACTGGAGGAAGACCCGATCGACCAGTATCCGGTGATCATGGTGTTCGACCCCGATCTGTTCAACAACTGGGGCATGAACCGGCCCGAGAACGCCGCGCTGGCCGAAAAGCTGATCGCGGCCGCACTCGACGGCGGGGACCAGCGGGTCGCCTTCGACCTGACGCTGGTCGGTTACGGCCGCTCGCAAAGCCTGCTGACCCTGGCGTTCAAGCCGCCGTTCCTGGCCGCGACGATCTGCCTGCTGCTCGCGGCGCTGGTCGCGGTGTGGCGCGCATTCCAGCGGTTCGGCCCGGCCCTGGTGGGGGGACCGGCGATCGCCTATGGCAAGCGCGCGCTGGTCGGCAACGCCGCCGGGCTGATCCACCGCGCGCGGCGGCTGCATCTGCTCGGCCCGCCTTATGCCGACGCTGCGCGCGAACGGCTGGTCAGGGCGCTGGCACTGCCGCACCGGCTCAGCCACGAACAGGCCGAAAGGGCGATCGACCGCGCGCTGGCCGGGCGCGCCCCTGATGCCGTGCCGTTCTCCACCGCGGCCGCGCAGATGCGCGGCGCGCGCAAACCCACCGACATGCTGCGCGCGGCGCGGCAACTCCATGCGCTGGAAAGGACCCTGACGCGATGAGCGAACAAGACATGACCCTGGCCGAGGTGAGCCACCTCGCCGCGCAGATCCGGGGCGAGATTGCCAAGGCGATCGTCGGCCAGACCGAGACGGTCGATGCGCTGCTGGTCGCGCTGCTGGCGCAAGGCCACGTCCTGCTGGAAGGACCTCCCGGCACCGCCAAGACCTTTCTGGCGCAATGCTTCTCGGCCAGTCTCGGGCTCGATTTCGCACGGATCCAGTTCACGCCCGATCTGATGCCGGGCGATATCCTGGGATCGAACCTGTTCAACTTTCAGACCAGCCAGTTCACCCTGACCCGCGGCCCGATCTTTACCGAGCTGCTGCTGGCCGACGAAATCAACCGCACCCCGCCCAAGACCCAGGCCGCGCTGCTCGAAGCGATGCAGGAACGCCGGGTCACGCTCGACGGCAAGCCGCATGCCTTGCCCGACAGTTTCCTGGTGGTCGCGACTCAAAACCCGATCGAGAGCCAGGGGGTCTATCCGCTGCCCGAAGCGCAGCTCGACCGGTTCCTGTTCAAGCTGCTGGTGCCCTATCCCAGCGCCGCCGAAGAAGCCCGGATCGTCAGCACCTTCGGCAGCCACGCCGGTCCGCCGCGCGCCGCCGACATGGGGGTCGGGCAGGTCGCATCGGCCGCCACGCTGGCCGCCGCCGCGCGGGCGGTCAAGACCGTCACCTTGTCCGAAAGCGTGATCGACTATGTGGTCCGGCTGATCCGCGCGACCCGCGAGAGTGCCGATCTTTCCTCCGGCGCATCGCCCCGCGCGGCGGTGCTGCTGGCCAATGCCGCCCGCGCCCGGGCCGCGCTCGAAGCGCGCGACTATGTAATCCCCGACGATGTGAAGGCGCTCGCCACGCAGGTCCTGCGGCACCGCCTGCTGCTATCGCCGGCGGCAGAGATCGAAGGCAAGCAGGTCGAGGCGCTGGTCGCCGAACTGGTCGAGCGCACCGAGGCGCCCCGGTGAAACTGCCTTTCGCCAGTCGGGGGACGCGCAGCGGTTCGGGAATGGTCCCGACCGTGCGCGCGGCCCTACTGGCGGCACTCGCAGCCCCGGCGGCGCTGGTCGTCGCGGCGGCGGCTCCGGCGGCATGGCCGGTTATCCCGGCGCTCGGGCTGACGCTGCTGGCGCTGGTCTTGTTCGATGCCTTGCTGGCGGGACCGTTCGGCGGGCTGCGGCTGATTGCTCCCGGCGATTGCGAAGTG
>CALCQB010000376.1 GCA_937897535.1 uncultured Novosphingobium sp.
GGGCCGGATTCACGCCCTCGCCCACATCACCGGCGGCGGCCTGCTCGAAAACGTGCCGCGAGTGCTGCCGCGGGACCTCCATGCCCGGATCGACGCCGGCGCTTGGGAGCAGCCGCGCCTGATGGCTTTCCTCCAGGCCCAGGGTCATATCGAACCGGCCGAAATGGCCCGGACCTTCAACTGCGGGATCGGGATGGTGCTGGCGGTTGCTGCGGACGAAGCGGCGGGCGTTCAGGCCGATTTGGAAGCGGCCGGCGAAACGGTCCACGTGATCGGCGCGATCGAGCCCGGCCCGCGCGGCTGCACTGTGCAGGGCGGCGACGAGGTCTGGTCGGCGCGCGGGGCGTGGGAGGCCAGCCACATTGGCTGAGCGCGCCAGGGTCGCCGTGCTGATCTCCGGCAGCGGCACCAACATGGCGGCGCTGCTCTATGCCTCGCGGGCGGCGGACTGCCCTTACGAGATCGTGCTGGTCGCCTCGAACAATCCCGAGGCGGGCGGACTCAAGCTGGCCGCGGCCGAGGGCGTGCCGACCTTCGCCCTGCCGCACAAGGGCATGGCCCGCGCCGATCACGACGCGGCGATCGACGCGGCGATCCGGGCGAGCGGCGCGCAGTTCATTGCGCTGGCCGGCTATATGCGGATCCTGACACCTGAGTTTGTCGAGGGCTGGCAGGGCAAGCTGGTCAACATTCACCCGAGCCTGCTGCCCAAATACACCGGCCTCCACACCCACGAACGCGCGCTGGCGGCGGGCGACAGCCACGGCGGCTGCACCGTCCACCTGGTCACCGCAGAACTCGACGACGGGCCGGTGCTCGGCCAGATCCCGGTGGCGGTGCTGCCCGGCGACAATGCCGACAGCCTCGCCGCGCGGGTCCTGATCGCCGAGCATCAGCTCTATTCGCGCTGCCTCGCCGCACTTGTCAGCCAGGGCACCTCGCCCGCATGGCTGACCGGGCAGGTCCGCGAACGGGCGCTGGCCCTGCCCGAGGCCGAGGAAAGCCTGTCGCACGGCATGGCCTGCTTCGGGATCGTCAAGGGCAAGAAGTTCGCCTGGGTCTCCAACGACCACCACGGCGACGGCAAGACCGCGCTGCTGGTCAAGATCAGCGGCCCCGACGAGCAGGCCCATCTGATCGAGAACGCTCCCGAGCGCTATTACCGCCCGGCCTATTTCGGCGGCGACTGGATCGGCATCCGGCTCGATCTGGGCGATACCGATTGGGACGCGGTGGCGGAATGGCTCGCGCGCAGCTGGCGCGCCGTCGCACCGAAGAAGCTCACCGCGCTGATGGACGCGGCGGACGGGTTTTAGGCCGGACAATTTGCCGTGATACTGAGCAGGATGGCGGCTTTTGGCCAGACAGTGCAGTCGATTGGATGGCTGCTCGGTAGGGGAAACCGGACCTAAGACCGCCTTTCTTGGTCGGCCGTGTACGTCGGCATATCCAAGATCGCTGTTTCGAAAGCTTCGCGAATTTCGGTTTGGCTGAACCCGCGATCCCAAAGCTCGGTCATTAGGTATTTCATGGCCTCAGGCAGCACCGGGATATGCGGCCAAGGATTGCTTTGATGCTTTTCCTTGAAGGTTTCAGCGATCCGATAGACGGCCTCCATCCATTCATCCTGCCATCTGTCGTCGGGATCGTAGTCGGTCATGGGCATGAGTTGTATCGCTCAAGCGAAAGACCGCAATCTTTTCGTGTCCGGAATGGCCGATTCTACGCAGACCAAGCCACTTTCAGCCAAGCCTCCCGCTACACAACCTCGCTCCCATCCACCATTGGCCGGTCTTCGCGCGTGCCCTTGTAGCGCGCATCGGGTTCGGCCGGGCCGGGCGAGATCACCACGTAGTCCTCGTGGACCTCGAGCAGAGTGCCGACAAACGGCCAGCCCTCCATTGTGCTGACCCGGTAACTGACCGTATCGCCGACCTTGAAGCTGGCCGGATCGAAGTTGAATGCAAACGGGCAGTCCTCGCCCTCGGTTGCGCCCATGCCTTTCATTGCAGCTCTCCTTTGCCAGCACGATAGGGCCTGCGAAGCTGAAACGCAAAGGGCCGCCGGATTGCTCCGGCGGCCCTTCGTTCGGCTCAGACCGGCCTAGAACTTGAAGCCGAAGGTGACCCCATAGGTGCGCGGCGGCATCAGGGTTCCGCCGATCGCGCGGCTGGTGGAGACCGAGAAGCTGCCGGCATAGACCAGCTCGTCGAGGATGTTCTTGACCCACAGATTGACCGAGAACCGGCCCCCCGGAAGCTTGTACATCAGGTTCGCATCCCACATCACGTACCCGTCCTGCGACAAGCGTTCGTCGTTGAATTCGGTGTGGTACTGCTTCGACTTGTAGGCCACGTTGGTGCCGATGCTGACCTCACCGCCGTTGGCCAGATCGATATCGTAAGTGGGATTGAGGTTGATGCTCCACTCCGGCGACATCCGGGTGAAGTTGCCCGACAGGTCCTTGACCAGCAGCGCTTCGACCGCGCCCGGCGCAAACAGCCGCGCGTCAAGCGGATCGGCGGCGGTGAACTTGGTGAAGGTCGAATGCAGATACGCGACCGAGGCATTGATGGTCAGCGCCGGGACCGGCCGCCACAGCACCTCGACTTCGGCCCCGTAGGCTTCGGATTCGGCCGCATTGGTCAGCGTCGAGGTAAAGAACGGCGGCGCCGGGATCGGGCGGGTCAGCGAGAACTGCCCGTCCTTCAGCCGGGTGAAGAACGCCGCGAGATTGACCTTCAGCCCGGGGCTGTCGAACTTGGTGCCGACTTCGAACGCTTCGACCTTTTCGGGGTTGACGAACGGCAGCGGCTGGGTTGCCGAGAGCCTGCGGGTCGAGCCGATCTCGGCCGTGCCGCTCTTGAACCCGCGCGACCAGTTGGCATAGACCAGCAAGTCGCTGTTGGGCCGGAATTCCAGGCCGAGCGAGGGCGAGAAATTGTTCCAGGTCTTGCTGTCGTTCCATTGCAACGGATCGATCACCAGAGTGTTGAGCGCAGCCGAGCCCAGCCCGGCGTTGTTCTTGAGCGTCCGCCCTTCCCAGCTGTAACGCCCGCCGGCCTTGACCGAGAGCTGATCGGAAAGATCGTAGGTGAAGTTGGCGAAGGCCGCCCAGGTGCTGATATCCAGCCGCCCGTCGAACTGCACCCGCAGCGGATCGGTGTTGGTCAGGACGTCGAGCCCGATGTGGTTTTCGACCCGGATCCCTTCATCGAGGTAGAAGAAGCCCAGCACCCCGTGCAGGTTGTCGGTTTCGATATTGGCCTGGAATTCCTGGCTGAACTGCTGCTGGAACACCGGCTGCCAGTGGTTGGCGCTCGAACGGGTCGGGCCGGTCAAGGCGAGCGGATAGCCGAGGTAGCTCGACATATCGAAATCGTGGAAGAAGATCGCGTCGAACTTGCGGAAGCTGCTCAGCGACTTGAGCGTGAGCGCGTCGCTGGCATCGACCGAGATCGCTGCGGTTACCGCCCACTGCTTGCGATCGTTGATCGGATCGAAATTGGTGTTGAGGTTGCGCGGGTTGGTCGAGAACGCGGCTGGCGAACCGTTTGCATTGGTCCGCTGACCCAGCGCGGACAGGCCGTCGTTCGAAGGAATCGCGTCGGTCAGCACCCCGGGGAACGAAACCTCGCGGAACTTGATCGCCAGCGAGCGATCCTTTTCGCGGTGGTATTCACCGGTCAGCAGGATCGACATCTTGTCCGACGGTTCGAGCAGCAGGTGCGCGCGGGCCGACCATTGGTTGGCATCGTCGATATCGTTGCCGGTATATTCGTTCTTGCCATAGCCATCGCGGTCGATCCGCTGAAAAGCGATGCGTGCGCTTACGCCCTCGGTTAGCGGGCCGCCGATCGCGGCGTCGGTCTGCATCAGGAAGGCGCTGCCGCCGAAGGTCTGACGCAGATAGCCATCGAGTTCGCGGGTCGGCTTGGCGGTGATCAGGTTGACCGCGCCGCCGGTCGCGTTGCGGCCGTAAAGCGTGCCCTGCGGTCCGCGCAGCACTTCGACCCGCTCAAGGTCGAACATCGAGCCGAGCTGGGCCTGTGGCAGCGAGACCACCGCACCGTCGACATGCAGCGCCACCGACGGATCGACCCCAGGCAGCGAGCTGGACAGGCCGATGCCGCGGATGAACAGCTTGGCGAAGTTGAAGTCATTGCCGAAGCTGATCGACGGAACGATGTTCTGCAGCCCTTCGATCCCGACGGTGTTGGTCTCGGCCAGCTTTTCCTCACCCACTGCCGAAACCGAAAGCGACACGTCCGACATCGATTGTTCGCGCTTCTGCGCGGTGACGATGATCTCGTCGGCGTCGGTCTCACCGGTTTCCTGCGCCATCGCAGGGCCGGCAAACAACATCAGCGCCCCGATTGCGGCGGCGCCCGAACGAAGCCCGTGGCGAACCGCCAGCTTGGTTGATTTCATTTTCCCTCTCCTGTTGCACAGACCCAAGCGGGGCCCTTCACGGCAGCTGTAGTTCTGCTCTGCATGCGTCAATGCTGCAGCGCGGCCCTCGGGGCCAGTCCGGTTCCCTGTTCTCTCCATAAGAAAATACGAAACCAAAACTGTATGGCTTTTCGGCCACACCGCCCGAAAGGACAGGTTCACCCACGAAAAAGGCCGCCGGATCGCTCCGGCGGCCTTTTGGAAGCGGGATTGCGCCAGTTTAGCCGACGATCTCTTCCGGCTTGAAGAAGTAGGCGATTTCGATCGCGGCGTTTTCGTCGCTGTCGCTGCCGTGGACCGAATTGGCCTCGATCGATTCGGCCAGTTCCTTGCGGATCGTGCCGGGTTCGGCGTTGGCCGGGTTGGTCGCGCCCATCACGTCGCGGTTGCGCTGCATCGCGTTTTCGCCTTCGAGCACCTGGACCACGACCGGGCCACTGATCATGAAATCGACCAGTTCGCCAAAGAACGGGCGTTCCTTGTGAACCGCATAGAACCCTTCGGCCTGGTCGCGGGTCATGTGGATGCGCTTCGAGGCAACGACCCGCAGGCCGGCTTCCTCAAGCATCTTGGTGACCGCGCCGGTCAGGTTGCGACGGGTCGCGTCGGGCTTGATGATCGAAAAGGTGCGGGTAACCGCCATGGTGTGTTCCTTGCGATGGGATGTTTTTTGAAGTTGGCCGCGCCCCTAGCCGGGAATATGCTGCACTGCAAGGTTCGGCGCGTCAGCCGGCCTTGATCCATTTGCCGCCGTCCTGCCGCCAATAGTTGCGCTCGATCCCGTCGCGCCCGTCAAGGCTGCGCCAGGTTGCGCGGGCATCGTCGATGGTCGAGCCGTCGAACAGCAGGAATACTCGCTCGAACGCTTCCGCGCCGTCGCGCCATTGCCCATCGGCCAGCGCGAGGTAGGTTGCGCCGTTGTGGGGCTCGAGGCTGTCGGCCAGCAGGATCGGCTGGCGGGCATCGTCCGGTCCGCCAGCCGGGGCATGCGCCAGGAACCCGGTCCTGACACCCCACAGCGCATCACTGATCCGGGTCAGCTGGGCCAGATCGGCCGAAACCACCAGCACCCGCGCCCCGGCCTCGAGCATCTTGGCCGCAAGCTGCGGCAAGGTGCCTTCAACCGGGGTCTGGCTGAGCTGGTAGAAATCGACGCGCAAGCCCGATCAGCCTTCCAGATGGTCCCGCACGAACTGGTCGAGCACCCGCACGCCAAAGCCGGTCGCGCCCTTGTCCCAGGTCTGGCCGGGCTTGCTGGCCCAGACCATCCCGGCAATGTCGAGGTGCGCCCACGGGGTGCCCTTGTCGACATAGCGCTGGATGAACTGCGCGGCGGTGATCGAGCCGCCTTCGCGCGGGCCGACGTTCTTCATGTCGGCGATCGGGCTGTCGATCGCCTTGTCGTAAGCCGGGCTCAGCGGGAAGCGCCACAGCTTGTCGCCCGAGGCGCGGCCGGCGGCGAGCAGCTTGTCGGCCAGCGCGTCGTCGTTCGAGAAGATTCCGCCGTGCTCGTGCCCGAGCGAGATGATGATCGCCCCGGTCAGGGTGGCCAGATCGATCACCGCAGCGGGGTTGAATTCCTTTTGGGTCCAGGTGATCGCATCGCACAGCACCAGCCGACCTTCGGCGTCGGTGTTGATCACCTCGACCGTCTGGCCCGACATCGTGGTGACCACATCGCCGGGACGCTGGGCATTGCCGTCGGGCATATTCTCGACCAGTCCGCAGACCGCGACGATGTTGGCCTTGGCCTTGCGCCGGGCCAGCGCGAGCATGACGCCGGTGACCGCCCCGGCCCCGCCCATGTCCCACTTCATGTCTTCCATGCCGGCAGGCGGCTTGAGGCTGATCCCGCCGGTATCGAAGGTCACGCCCTTGCCAACGAAGGCAGTCGGCCGTTCGCCCGCAGCGCCGCCGTGCCATTCGATCACCAGCAGCCGCGGCTTGCGGACCGAGCCCTGCGCCACCCCGAGCAGCGCGCCCATGCCGAGCGCAGCCATCTCGGTTTCATCCAGAGTGCGGACGGTGAGCCCGGTCCCGGCCATCCGCGCCTGCGCGCGTTCGACGAAGCTTTCGGGGTAGATGATGTTGGCCGGTTCGGTCACCAGTTCGCGGGTGAACTCGATCCCTTCGGCCAGCGCCGCTTCGACCGCCCAGGCCGCTTCGGTCCCGTCGGGCGCGCCCGCGATCCGGATCGTCTTGAGGCTGACCTTCTGGTCTTCGGGCAGTTTGGTCCGGTAATTGTCATAGCGCCAGCCGCGCAGCCGCGCGCCGAGCAGGACCGAAGCGACATCAGCGGCGGACAGCTTTGTTCCGGTGAAATCGATCGTCACGGCGGCTTCGCCCGAAGCGAGATACTTGGCGGTAATGGCAGCCCCGGCACGTTCCAGCGCAGCGCCGCGATCCTTGCCGCCCGGCTCACCCGCCCCGGCCAGGGCCAGGCGGACCACCGCGCCGTCGCGGTTGACGAAGGCTTCGTGGAGTTGCCCGGCCTTGCCGGCAAAACGGCTGGCGGTGGCTCCCGCTGCCACGACCGGCTCCAGAACGGCAGGCAAGGCCTCCTGATCGACCACGTAGGCAATCGGGCTGGTGGCGGGCAGGACAGTGCCGGAAACGAATTCGATCTTCATGGATGCTCCCACGGGAAAAGCGGACCTTGCGGCAAAGCGTTGCCACAGCTTGTTTGCGTGGATTGCAGTTAGGCGCGGGCGGTGCGATAGGCAAGCCATGCTCCCTCCCGCGCGGTCCGAATGGCCGCACCCTTTTCTGCGCTTGAATCTCGTCCGCGCCGGGACCGCCGCGCTGGCGCTGGCCGCGCTGGGCTGTCCGCTGGCCGCGCTGGCCCAGGACGTAGCGCCCGCCGCCACGTCCGCCCCAGAGCCTGCGCCAGCCGCACCAACCGCTGACGAACAGATCCAGTTCGAGGCCGATGGTGCCAGCTATGACAGCAACGTCGATCTGGTCTCGGTCTTCGGCAATGTCGTGCTGCGGCGGGGCGACCAGTCGGTCCGGGCTGACCGGATCGTGTGGGATCGCAAGACCGGCCGGATCGTCGCCGAAGGCAACATCCGGTTTGTCGATGCCGACGGGAACCAGCTGTTCACCGACAAGCTCGAACTTGACGAGGAGCTCAAGGCCGGGGCGATGGAAAACATGCTGCTGGCGCTGCGCGAAGGCGGGCGGCTGGCGGCCAACAGCGGCGAGCGGCTCGCGGACGGCTCGGTCCTGCTCCACAACGCGGCCTACACCGCCTGCGCGGTCGAGGATGACAAGGGCTGCCCGCGCCGCCCCAGCTGGCGGATCACCGCAAAGCGGGTGATCTACACCCCGGCCACCAAGACTGTGAAGTTCGAAGGTGCCCGGCCGGAGATTTTCGGCCTGCGGCTGCCACCACTGCCGGGGATCAAGATCGCTACTGACGGCCGCCCGATTTCAGGGCTGCTGATCCCTGACCTACAGTTCTCCGCCTCGAACGGGGTGCAGATTTCCGATACCTGGTATCAGCGGCTGGCCGACAACCGCGACCTTACGGTCACCGGCTATCTGTTTACCGGCGCGCCGCCAATGGTCTCGGCCCAGTACCGCCAGCTGACCAGCCAGGGCGCGCTGCAGGTGACCGGCTATGTCACCCGTTCCAGCCGGATCGCGGTGGGCGGCCCCCTCGCCGCCAGCCAGCCCGATTTCCGCGGCTATCTGTTTGCCAACGGCCGCTATCAGTTCGATCCGAACTGGAGCCTGACCTTCTCTGGCCGGGTCACCTCCGACCGGACCTTCCTGCGCCGCTATGACATCAGCCGCGATGACCGGCTGCGCTCAACCGTGCAGCTCGAGCGGATCGATCCCGACAGTTACTTCTCGATCGCCGGCTGGGCCACCCAGACGCTGCGGGTCGGCGATGCCCAGGGACTGGTCCCGATCGCCCTGCCCGAGATCGACTATCGCCGCCGCCTGACCGATCCGTGGCTCGGCGGCAATGTCCAGTTGCAGGTCAACAGCCTGGCGATCACCCGCACCACCGGCCAGGACACCCAGCGCGCCTTCGCCAGCGCCCAGTGGGACATGCGCCGGCTGACCCCGTGGGGCCAGGAAGTGACCGTCACCGCGCTGGCCCGCGGCGATGTCTATCATTCGGATGAAAACGCGCTGACCTCCACGGTGGTCTATCGCGGCAATCCCGGCTGGCAGGCGCGCGGAGTTGGCGCATTGGCGGTCGATGTCAAATGGCCACTGGTCGGCGAATTCCTGGGCGGAACCCAGGTGCTGACCCCGCGGTTCCAGGTGGTCGCCAGCCCGACCCTGCGCAACCTTGAGGTCCCCAACGAAGACGCCCGCGCGATCGATCTGGAGGATTCCAACCTGTTCGCGCTCAACCGCTTCCCCGGTTATGACCGGGTCGAGGACGGAGTGCGGTTCACTTACGGGTTCGATTGGCAGTTCGAACGGCCCGGCCTCAGGATCAACACCACGATCGGCCAGTCCTATCGCCTGTCGAGCCGCCCGACCCTGCTGCCCGATGGCACTGGCCTGTCTGAGCGGACCTCCGATGTGGTCGGGCGCACCGAAGTGCGGTTCAAGGATGTGGTCAAGGTCACCCACCGCTTCCGGCTCGACAAGGACA
>CALCQB010000377.1 GCA_937897535.1 uncultured Novosphingobium sp.
AGCGCCGCCGCTGCAATCCGTGTGGATTATCGCGTTACTTGACCTGGCAGGCGATACCGGCGCCCTTGAGCCGCCCGCACAGCGAATTGGCCGCAGCAGCGTCTCCCGCCACAGCCTGAAGCCGAAAGATAGTGCCATTGTCGGCGCTACCCTCGATCACCCGGTGCGAAACGCCCGAAAGCGCGCCGTTCGACTGAGCGACCAGCTTGGCCCAGCCGGCCTCGGCCGATGCCTTGGACGAGAACGCCCCGACCTGGACTCCGACTCCGCCGGTGGGAGCTGCCGGGCCGGTGGCGACGCCGGGCTTGGCACTGGGATCGGGATTGGCCGGTGCCGGCAGCGGCGGTGACTTGTCCGCTCCGCCGAGCTGGGCCGGGCGGTTCTGGCCTTCGGAGACCGCAAAGCTCGAATCCCCGGTGCCGTCGAACTGCTTGCCGCCGGGATCCTTGGGTGCTTCCTTGTAGGGACCGGGTTCGGCCGGAACCACGCTGCCATCGGCAACCAGCGTCGGATCGGAATTGCGGTGGCTGACCCACCAGATCCCGCCGATCAGCACCGCCAGGGCCAGAATGCCGCCGACCAGCAGCTTGATCATCCCGCTGTTGTCGCTGCCATCGTCGTCGTAATCATCGTCGTCCGAGCTTTCCAGCCAGGGCAGCCGATCGTCCTCGTCAGCCAGCGCCAGTTGCTCGGTTTCCAGCGGTTCGCCATCCGCGTCCGGCGCGTGGTCGTCCCAATCGTCGCCGTCACGCCCCTCGATGACCGCCATGGTTACATCTCCTCCACGGCTTCAACGCCGAGAATGGCAAGGCCGTTATGGACAATCTGCCCGATCTGCGTGGCAAGATAAAGCCTTGCCGCGGTCAGCCTGGCATCATGTGCCACGATGAAGCGCTTTTCCGGATTGTCATTGCCGAGGTTCCAGTAAGCATGGAACGCCCCGGCCAGATCGTAGAGATAGAACGCGATCCGGTGCGGTTCGCGCGCGGCGGCGGCCGCTTCGACCAGCCGGGGAAACTGCGCGGCAACCTTGACCAGGTCGAGCTCTTCCGGGCCGAGCAGGGCCAGGTCGGTATCAGCCGGGGTGATGCCCTCGGCCGCACCCTTGCGCAGGGTCGAACGAATCCGGGCATGCGCGTACTGCACATAGAACACCGGGTTGTCCTTGCTGGCTTCGACCACCTTGTCGAAATCGAAGTCCATCTGCGCTTCGGGCTTGCGGGTCAGCATGGTGAAGCGGACCACATCCTTGCCGACCATTTCGGCCACATCGGCCAGTGTCACGAAGTTGCCCGAACGCTTCGACATCTTGAACGGCGCGCCGCCCTTCATCAGCTGGACCATCTGGACCAGCTTGACCTCGAACGGCTTGCCGCCCTCGGTCAGCGCGGCGACCGCCGCCTTGATCCGCTTGACCGTCCCGGCATGGTCGGCGCCCCAGATATCGACCAGCGCGTCGGCGTTCTGCGCCTTCTGATAGTGATAGGCCATGTCGGCCCCGAAATAGGTCCAGCTGCCGTCGCTCTTCTTGATCGGGCGGTCCTGATCGTCGCCAAACCGGGTTGAGCGGAACAGCGGCAGTTCGACAGGCTCCCAATCGTCAAGGGTCTTGCCCTTGGGCGCTTCAAGTTCGCCATCATAGACGAGGTCGTGGGCCCGCAGCCAGGCCTCGGCCTCTTCGGGCTTGCCGGCGGCCTGCAGTTCGGCCTCGGACGAGAACAGGTCGTGCGCGATCCCCAGCAGCGCGAGGTCGGCCTTGATCTGCTCGAGCATCGCCGCGACCGCGCGGGTCCGGAACAGGACGAGCCAGTCCGCTTCGGGCAAAGCGGCATATCTGTCGCCGAATTCGGCGGCGAGCGCCTGGCCGACCGGGACCAGATAGTCGCCAGGATAAAGCCCTTCGGGAATGGCGCCGACCGCTTCGCCCAGCGCCTCGCGGTAGCGCAGGTGGACCGAGCGGGCGAGCACATCGACCTGCCCGCCGGCGTCGTTGACGTAGTATTCGCGGATCACCTTGTGCCCGGCCCATTCGAGCAAGGACGCCAGCGCATCGCCAACCACCGCGCCGCGGCAGTGGCCCATGTGCATCGGTCCGGTCGGGTTGGCCGAGACGTATTCGACGTTGACGGTCGATCCGCCGCCGACCTGCGAGCGGCCGTAATCGGCGGCCAGCGCGGCGATGGCGCGCAGTTCGGCGATCCATGCCCCTGGCGCGATCCGCAGGTTGATGAATCCCGGCCCGGCGATCTCGGCCGAGGCGACCGATGGCACCTTGACCAGTTCCCCGACTAGGGCCTCGGCCAGGGCGCGCGGGTTGGTTCCACCCGGCTTGGCCAGCACCATCGCGGCATTGGTCGAAAGATCGCCATGCGCCGGATCGCGCGGCGGTTCGATCGTGATCGCGGCGCGGTTCAGCCCGCCCGGCAAGGTGCCGGCCGCCTCCAGCGCATCGAGCGCGGCGGCGATGTGGCCGGAAAAAGTCGCGTAAATGGTCTGGGTGTCGGTCATGGCGCGGCGGTTAGCCGGTTTGGACGAGAAAGGAAATCCTCCCCGGCGGGAGAGGTCCTAGCGCGTCGCGTTGAAGGTCAGCTGGTCCTGGGTCAGCTGAAAGCCGACCAGCACTTCAAACGTGGCGCGGGCGATCGCCGCCTTGACGTCGGGTTGCGACAGCGGATCGACCGCGGCGTCTTCCTCGCCGGCGCGGCGCTTGCGGGTGATGCGGTCACGGATCTCGGAAGGCAGGCTGGCTTCGGCCTTGTCGACATAGGACGCGCCCTGCCCGCTGGCCTGCGCGCGTTCCTGGCCATCAGCGAACTGGATCGTGACCTGGCCGACCCGCTTGGTCACCACCGCGCGGCCGCCGCGCAGGACGGTGACAAAGTACGGCAGGGTCACGGTCCGAGCACCGCGCACGTCGGTGCGCTTGGCCAGCACGTCAAAGGTGACATTGGTGTAGACCTTATCGCCAGTGTCATTGCACTGGCTGCGCACGTTGGTCATCGCCGCGACCACATCGACATTGCTGGCGCTGGTATCGCCGGGCGTGCGGAACACGGTGATATCGCCGGTAAAATCGGGAATACCGACCGCCGGGCACGCGGTGCGGAAAGCCTGGATGCCGACGCCTTCATCGACGATGATGTCCCCCGACGAACGGCAGCCAGCCAAGGCTGCGGCCACGACCAGGGCAGAAATCAGGCGAAAGCGAGGGGTCATCAGGACGTCCTTGGGGTAGGGCTGTGGTCTTCGTGTGCATGCCCTAGCGGCGCGCAAGGCAAAGCGCTAGGGGGGGCAACATGAACGCGCCCTTTCTGCCTGCCGAAAAGCTTCCCTTGCGCCTGCTGCTGGCCGCACCGCGCGGTTTCTGCGCCGGAGTCGACCGCGCAATCGATATCGTCGAGCTGGCGCTGCAGCGTTACGGCGCCCCGGTCTATGTCCGCCATGAGATCGTCCACAACCGCTTCGTGGTCGATAGCTTGAAGGCCAAGGGGGCGATATTCGTCGAGGAACTGGACGAGGTGCCAGACGGCGTGCCGGTGGTGTTCAGCGCCCACGGCGTGCCCAAGGCGGTCCCGGCCGCCGCCACGCTGCGGGGACTCGACTGGCTCGACGCGACCTGTCCGCTGGTCTCCAAGGTCCACCGCCAGGCCGAACGCGAGATCGCCGCCGGACGCCACATCGTGTTTATCGGCCACAAAGGCCACCCCGAAGTGATCGGCACCCAGGGCCAGGTTCCGGAAGGCTCAATGACCCTGGTCGAAACGGTCGCGGATGTCGCCGCCCTGCAATTCGGCCCGGACGATGCGCTCGCGCTCCTGACCCAGACCACGCTGTCGGTCGACGATACTGCAGAAGTCGTCGCGGCACTGCGCGCGCGCTTTCCGCAGATCGTCGGGCCCAAGGCCGAGGACATCTGTTACGCCACCTCCAACCGCCAGACCGCGGTCAAGACCATTGCCCCCGAATGCCAGCTGGTGCTGGTGATTGGCGCACCCAACAGCTCGAACTCGCTGCGGCTGGTTGAAGTGGCCCAGCGCTGCGGCGCACGCGGTGTGCTGATCCAGCGGGCCAGCGAGATCGCGCCGGACTGGCTCGACGGGGTCGAGGTGCTCGGCCTGACCGCCGGAGCCTCTGCGCCCGAGGAACTGATCCAGGAAGTGATCGACCGGATCGCCGACCTGCGCGAACTGACGATCGAACAGGTGGTCAGCGCCGAGGAGAAAATGGTGTTCAAACTGCCCCGCCAACTGGTGGACTGATGGCGGTCTATACCCACCTTGGCGCCGAAGACCTCGCCGCGCTGATTGCCCACTTCGATGTCGGCGAACTGACCAGCGCCAAGGGCATTGCCGAAGGCGTGTCTAATTCGAACTGGCTGATCGAAACCACCGGCCGGGACGGTGCGGGCGCGCGGTTCATCCTGACGATGTACGAATTCCGGATCGAAGTTGAGGATCTGCCGTTCTTCCTGTCGCTGCTCGATCACCTCGCCGCCAAGGGCTGCCCGGTGCCGCGCACGATCCACGACCGCGACGGCGCGCTGTACCGGATGATCGATAGCAAGGCGGTCGCCCT
>CALCQB010000378.1 GCA_937897535.1 uncultured Novosphingobium sp.
TGCCTGTCTGGCCGGGTGCCGAGCGCCCTCCTCCCCGACCGATCCGTCGCCTCGCCCAGCCGACACGGCGCGTGGGCGGTGCTCCTGATCCTGCTGAGCCTGCCGACGGCGGCCGTCGGCTTCGCCCTGTCGTCGGGCATCGCCACCACGACCTGGCTGTCGAGCACGCGCTACAACCTGCACCTGGAAAACATCGCGCTCATCTGGCTGATGGGGCCGCTGCTGTTCATCGAGGAAACGGCGGACGCGAGCGGGGAGGTCGCGGCGGCAAAGGAAATCGACCTCGATCTGATCCGCCGGATGCGCAACACGGTGAACAACCTGGGCGCCAGCGAGATCACCTTCCTGGGGCTGGAGGCCTACACCGACCTGCTCACCGACCGCAGCTTCCGCGGCGCGCTGCGCAACACCGCGGTTTATGTCGTGCTCGTCGCCCCCGCCTCCATCCTGCTCGGCCTCGGCTTCGCCGGGCTGGTCTGCGCCGTGGCGGCGCTGTGCTATTCCGAAATGGCGGCAATGGTGCCGGTTTCCGGCTCGGCCTATACCTATTCCTATGCCGTGATGGGCGAACTGATGGCCTGGATGGTCGGCTGGGCGCTGGTGCTGGAATATGCGGTTGCCGCAGGCGCGGTCGCGGTCGGCTGGTCGGGCTATTTTGTCGGCTTGCTCCGGGAATTCCTCGGGCTGGACCTGGGAACGACCTGGACCCTGGGGCCGATCGACGGCGGGCTGATGAATGTCCCGGCCTTCGTGATTGCCTTGCTGGTTACCTGGCTGCTGGTGATCGGGACCCGCGAGAGCGCGTTCATCAACGCGATCCTGGTGATGGTGAAGATTACCGCGCTGACTTTGTTTGTGATCCTGGCCTTGCCGGTGATGAAGTCCGAGAATTTTGAACCGTTCGCCCCGCTTGGCTTTGGCGGGATCGGTGCGGCAGCGGCTTCGATCTTTTTTGCCTATGTCGGTTTCGACGCGGTTTCGACCGCAGCGGAGGAGACCAAGAACCCGCAACGCAATATGCCGATCGGCCTGATCGGCAGCCTCGCAATCTGCACCGTTTTCTATCTGCTGGTCGCCGCCGGGGTAATCGGCAGCGTTGGCGCACAGCCGCTGACCGACGCGGCCGGCAACGGGATTGCGCCGGGCAGCAAGGAACTGGCTTCGGCTTGCGCCGCACAGGCACAGCAGGTGGTGGTCTGTTCGAAGGAGGCATTGGCCTGGACTTTGCGGACGATCGGGACGCAGGAAGGCTCAAGCTTCATCAAGCAGGCCGGCAACCTCGTCGGCCTCGCCGCTGGACTGGCGCTGCCTTCGGTGGTGCTGATGATGATGTTCGGCCAGACCCGCATCTTCTTCGTGATGAGCCGCGACGGGCTGCTGCCCGAGGCGCTCAGCCGGGTTCACCCCAAGTACAAGACCCCGCACGTGGTGACGATCATCACCGGGATCTTCGTGGCGTTCTTCGCGGCCTTGTTCCCGGTCGGGGCACTGGCCGATATCTCGAACTCGGGCACGCTGTTCGCCTTCGCGATGGTGGCGATCGCGGTGCTGGTACTGCGCCGGACCGATCCGAACCGGGTCCGCCCGTTCCGGACTCCGGCGGTGGCGATCGTTGCGCCGGTGGCGGTGCTCGGCTGCCTCTACCTGTTCTTCAGCCTGTCGTTCTACACGCTGGCGCTGTTCGCAGGCTGGGCGATCTTCGGACTGGTGGTCTATTTCACCTACAGCCGCAGCCGCAGCCATGTCGGACTGGGCCGGGTCGAAGTCCATGAGGAAGACGCCGATATCCCGCCGCAGCCGGTTCCGCCGCTGCCCGGCGGAATCGACATCAACGACTGATCCGGCTTGCCGGACACAAGCAAAGGGCCGCCCCACCGGGCGGCCCTTTCGTTTTGGGTAGGTGCGGCGCTTAGAGCGTGGTTTCGGTGACGTTGTCGTGCGCGTCCTTGCGGGCGTCCAGACCGAGCAGCATCTTGGCGGTTCCGATCAGGCCGAGTTCGGAATCCCAGATCTTGGCCGTTCCCAGGTCCATCCGCATCAGCAGCAGGTTGGGATCATATTTGCCGCCGGGGAACCAGGCTGCGATGATATTAGACCAGAACTGCTCCACCCGCTCGCGGCTGGGTTCCTCGACCAGGGTGCCGCTGAAGCGGGCGAACAGCTGGTGGTCCTTGGCCGAGAAGACCGCCGTGGCTGCGCCGAGCCGGGCATATTTGCCGTTGCGGGCGGTGAAGAACCAGATCGCCGAATTGGCGTCCTTGTCGAGCTGCGCGGTCATCGGGGCGGTGCTGTCGGCATCGGCGTCGAGCGCCAGCATGACGAACGGCGAATGGTGGAACGCCTTCCAGAACTTGGTCTTGAGCTCGTCGGCGTTGCCCGGTTTGTAGTCCATGGTGTGTCTCGCCTTTTTGCGTGGGGGTGGAAGGAGAACTCTGGCCTGAGGGCGAGGTTCCCCCGGGCGGCGTGGACAAAGGGGAAAGGGCTTTGCGAATCGCTTAATAGAACATAAACAGAACATCGAAACGATTCTGCATGACCGTCATCACTCCTCTCGCCGCCTTTGCGCGGCCCCGTTCGCTGCCCCGGCGCGAAGCCTTGCCGCATTGGCGACCGGGGCTGGGCGGGGCGGCCTTGCATGGCGAGGTGTTCGCACCGGCTGGTGAGGGCAGCGGCGCGGCGCTGGCCCTGGCTCTGGCGCTCGATGCGCGGCAGACGGGGGAGGAGCGCGGCTGGCTGTGGGTTCAGGATGCGCGGGCGATCCGGCTCGGCGGGCGGCCCTATCAACCCGGCCTGCCACCCGCGCTGCGCCACCGCCTGATCCATGTCGCCACCCGGACTCCTGAGGACGCTCTGTTTGCGCTGGAAGAGGGGCTGCGCTGCCGCGACCTGGCTTTCGTGATCGGTGAGATCGCGGGCAATCCCAAGGCGCTGGGTTTCACCGCTGCGCGGCGGTTCAGCCTCGCGGTGGAAAGGCACGGGGTGCCGCTGTGGCTGGTCCGGCTCGATGCGGAGCGCGCGCTGTCGTCGGCCCGGCAACGCTGGGAGGCACGCGCCGCACCCTCGCTCCCCCCGCGCTGGAATCCCGCCGCCCCCGGCGCACCCGCCTGGCAAGCCGAACTGTTCCGCGCCCGCGCGCATCCTCCTGGAAAATGGGTGCTCCGCGAAAAAGGTCGACAGCTTGTGCATGGCCCTCTCTCTGATCGGGGAGAGGATACGCAGGCTTGGCTGCGCAGCGGCCTAGCCGAAGGTGGAGAGGGGCATCCCCCGGTGCCGCGAGGGCCGAGCGCCCCTCTCCAGGCTACGCTAGCCCCTGCCGGGGCAAGCTGCGCTATCCTCTCCCCGATCGGGGAGAGGGCAAGTGCCTGACCACCATGCCCCGCCGTATTCTCTCGATCTGGTGCGCGAACCTGGCGATCGACCGCTGGCAGCTGGCTGAGGGGCAAAGCCCCGCGCCGTTCGCGCTGCTCGCCGAAACCGCGCATGGCCCGCGGATCGCCGCGCTCAACCGCGCGGCGCGCGAAGCCGGGGTGCGCGCCGGGACCATGCTGGCCGATGCCCGGGCCTTGTGCCCCGAACTCGCGGTGGCTCCCGGCGATCCCGGCGGCGACCGTGCTTTTCTTGAGCGGCTGACGGTGTGGGCACAGCGCTGGGGGCCATGGTCGGCGCTCGATCCGCCCGATGGCCTGCTGGTCGACATCAGCGGGGTCGCGCACCTGTTCGGCGGGGAGCGCGGACTGCTCGACGATGCCGCCGAGCGGCTGGCAGCGCGCGGACTGAGCGTGCGGCTGGCGATCGCATCGACCGCCGGGGCAGCCTGGGCGCTGTCGCATTACGGGGCCGACCGGGAGGACCTGAACCAGCTCCCCGTCGCCGCGCTGCGGCTCGATCCGGCCACCCTGCTGGTGCTGCACCGCCTTGGCCTCAAGCGGATCGGCGAGCTTTCGGGCGTGGCGCGCGATGCCTTGGCGCGGCGCTTTCGCAGCACCCGCGCGCCGGCTGCCAACCCGCTGATCCGGCTCGACCAGCTTTTGGGCAAGGTGCCCGAGCCGCTGCTGCCGGTGATCGCGGGCGTGGTGCCGCTGGTCCAGCGCCGGTTGATGGAGCCGATCCGCCACCGCGGCCTGCTCGATCAGGTGCTGGGCGATCTGACCGCCGACCTGGCGCGGCTGCTCGAGGGCCAGGCCCAGGGCGCGCGGCGGCTCGAACTGGCGCTGTGGAAGGTCGATGGCGAAGTGCTGACGCGCAAGCTTGAGCTCGCCGCCGCCAGTCGCGATGCCGCCCATATCGCCCGGCTGTTCGCGGGCAAGCTCGACGATCTCGACGCCGGGTTCGGGATCGAACTGGCACGGCTGTCTGCGCCGTGGTGCGAGCCGCTGGCGCTGAGCCAGGCCGATTTCGAAGCGGCCGCCGAAGCGCACGGGACGTCGCTGGCGGCCTGCATTGACCGGCTTGGTGCCCGGCTGGGCGAGGCGGCGATTCGCCGCCCCCAGCCGCTTGCCAGCCACCTGCCCGAGCGTGCGCAGCGCTGGGTCCCACCGCTCGAGCCGGAGCGCGCTGCGCAAGGTCAGCTGGCGTTCCACGCCCGGCCCTTGAAGCTGCTCGACCGGGCCGAGCCGATCGCGGTGCTCTATGCCAGCCCCGACGGCCTGCCGCGCCGGTTCCGCTGGCGCGGGCAGGTCCATGAAGTGGCGCGCGCCGAAGGGCCCGAGCGGATCGCTCCCGAATGGTGGCGGGCGCGCGGCTCGACCCGGCTGCGCGATTACTACCGGATCGAGGACGAGCAGGGCCGTCGCTACTGGATCTATCGCAGCGGCCTTGCCGATGACGGGCGCGGCGGGGTGCCCGAATGGTACCTGCAGGGGCTGTGCGCGTGAAAGGGCTGGCCAAGTGCGGAATTAGAACATAATAAGAACATATGTCGCAACCCAGCCTGATCGATCGCCTCGCCATCCTGGCCGATGCCGCCAAGTACGATGCTTCCTGCGCCTCGTCCGGCACGGCCAAGCGCAACAGCAAAGGCGGCAAAGGCATCGGCTCGACCGAAGGCTCGGGGATTTGCCACGCCTATGCCCCCGATGGCCGCTGCATCTCGCTGCTCAAGATCCTGCTGACCAACCATTGCGTGTTCGATTGCCACTATTGCATCAACCGCAAGAGCTCGAACGTGCGGCGCGCGCGGTTCACCCCGCAGGAAGTGGTCGACCTGACGCTGAACTTCTATCGCCGCAATTATATCGAGGGGCTGTTCCTCTCCTCGGGCATCATCAAAAGCTCCAACCACACCATGGAACAGCTCATCGAAATTGCCAGGATATTACGTGAAGAGCATGATTTTCGGGGCTATATTCATCTCAAGACCATCCCGGAAGCGGATCCCGAACTGATCGAATTGGCCGGGCGCTATGCCGACCGGGTTTCGATCAATGTCGAACTGCCGACCGATGCGGGGCTGGTCCGGCTCGCGCCGGACAAGTCGGCGCGGCAGATCGAACATGCGATGGGCGATGTCAAAGCCGCGATCATCGAGAACAAGGACGCCCGCAAACGCTTTCGTCACGCCCCGCGCTTTGCCCCCGCCGGGCAATCGACCCAGATGATTGTTGGTGCCGATACCGCCAGCGATGCCGAAATCGTCGGCAAGTCGAGCATGCTCTATGGCCGGTTCGGTCTGCGCCGGGTTTACTATTCGGCGTTCAGCCCGATCCCCGATGCCAGCGCGGTGCTGCCCTTGAAGCGCCCGCCGCTGATCCGCGAGCACCGGCTGTACCAGTCCGACTGGCTGATGCGGTTCTACGGTTATAGCGCAGGCGAGGTCCAGGCGGCGGCCGGGGCGGACGGGATGCTGCCGCTCGATATCGATCCCAAGCTGGCCTGGGCGCTCAAGTTTCGGGAAAGTTTCCCGGTCGACGTCAACAAAGCCCCGCGCGAGGCGCTGCTGCGGGTTCCGGGGCTGGGCACCCGCGCGGTCGGGGCGATCCTGGCGGCGCGGCGGCACCGGCGGCTGCGGCTGGACGATGTCGCCAGGCTGACCGTTTCGGTGGCCAAGCTGCGTCCGTTCCTGATCGCAGCCGACTGGCGCCCGGTCCTGCTGACCGACCGCGCCGATCTGCAAGCGCTGATCGCGCCAAAGCGGTCGGAGCAACTGGAGCTGTTTGCGGGATGACCGCGCTGCGCGATTTGCCACTGACCCAATACTATTGCGTCCCGCTCGCCGCGCCGGACGACTTCGATGGCTGGCGTGCACAGGCGCGGGGACTGGTGTTGGCAGGAGTATCGCCGGACCAGGTCACTTGGGAGGTGCCGGGCGAGGGCGGGGCTGACCTGTTCGCCAGCGGCGCGCATAACTTGCCCGAACCGCCAGCCGATGCCCCGCCGCCGCGCAGCTCGCGGGTGTTTCTGGACCTCGCGCGCAAGGCCGCGCTGCATTCCGATCCGACCCGGTTTGCGCTGCTGTACCGGCTGCTGTGGCGGTTGCAGCAGAACCCTCGGCTGATCGAGGATGCCGCCGAAAACGATGTCCGCAAGCTGGCCGAACTCGCCCGGACGGTGCGGCGCGACATTCACAAAATGCGGGCCTTCGTGCGGTTCCGCGTCGTGGAGGCCGAAGGGGGCGAGCATTATGTCGCCTGGTTCGAGCCTGAGTACCACATCTTGCGCGCCAATGCCGCGTTCTTCGTGAACCGCTTCACCACCATGCACTGGTCGATCCTGACCCCGGCCGGCTCGCTGCACTGGGATGGTGAAAGCTTGCGCGAGGGCCCGCCAGCCCGGCGTGAGGAGGCCCCCGGCGGCGATCCGGCGGAGGATATGTGGCGCACCTACTACGCGTCGATCTTCAATCCGGCGCGGCTCAAGGTCGGGGCGATGCTCAAGGAGATGCCGCGCCGCTACTGGAAGAACATGCCCGAAACCGCGCTGATTCCGGCGCTGGTTGCCGGGGCCCAGGCGCGCGAGGCGGCGCTGGTCGCGGCGCTGCGCTCGACGGCGGTGGGGGTGCCGGACGCCGCCTGGATCGGGCTGTTCGCGATCGGCGGGCGGCTGGCCACGGGCATGCTGCTCGACAGGTTCCGCGCCAATCTGGTGGGCGCGGCAATCTTCGCCCTGCCGATCCTGGCCTGCCTATGCCTGCTGTTTCTGGGTCCAAAGGCCGCATTCCTGACCGCCGCGCTGGTCGGGTTGACCGTGGGGGCCGAGGTTGACGTGATCGTCTACCTCGCCACCCGCCATTTCGGGCTAAAAGCGTTTGGCGCACTCTATGGCGGGTTGCTGGTGGCGCTGTCGGTCGGCCTGCTGCTGGGCATGATCGGCGTCGACCTGCAGACCGGGCAGCCGCGCTTCACCTTCGGGCGCCCGGAACTGCTCGACGGCATCGAGATCGTGCTGGTGGCGGTCGGCCTGTTTGCCGTGGCCGAGGCCATGCATGCGGTGCTGTTCGAGGGCAAGGTGGTCGAGTCCGAGAACAAGATGAGCCGCGTCACCATGACCAAGAGTGACTGGCGCCGCTCCATTCCGGCCTGGCTGCGCGGTACCGCGATTGGGGCACCGTTCGGCTGCATTCCAGCCGGCGGCACCGAGATACCCACCTTCTTGAGCTACGCCACCGAAAAGAAGCTGTCTAAACACCAAGAAGAGTTTGGCACCACGGGTGCCATCGAAGGTGTGGCAGGCCCAGAAGCTGCCAACAATGCTGCAGTCACAGCCACCTTGGTGCCGCTGCTCACCTTGGGCATTCCAACCTCTGTGACAGCTGCCATTTTGTTGTCGGCGTTGCAAAACTACGGCATTCAAGCCGGCCCTCAACTTTTTCAAACTTCGTCAGGTTTGGTTTGG
>CALCQB010000379.1 GCA_937897535.1 uncultured Novosphingobium sp.
CGCTCTTCCGATCTAAGGCCTCAGCCCGGCGCGCGCGATTGCCGAGATCAAGAAGCTGCAGGCGGAGCGCCACGTCTAAGTGAGCGTTGAGGGCAACGGCGACGACCGGGGTTTCAGAAGCGAGCCCGACCCGGACAATCCTGGCTGGCACACCTGGCAGCTCAATGATCCGACCCGGTTCAACAGCTGGATGTTTCCCCGGCTGTTGGTCCGGGCCGATCCGGATGGCAAAGCCCGGCTCAGGATGTTCCCCGAACATCGCCACACCAACCTGGGCAACAACATCCACGGCGGGACCGTGATGGCGCTGGTCGATATCGCCCTATTCGCCTGTTCGCGGATGCTGGGGATCATCGAGGCCGGCACGGCGGTCACGCTTGACCTCAACGTCCAGTTCATCGGCGCGGGCAAGCCGGGCGAGCCCTGCGATGCGGTAACCGAGCTGCTCAAGGAAACCCGCCGTCTGGTGTTCCTGCGCGGGGTGGTAGAGCAAGGCGACGGCAACCTGATCGCGGCCTTTTCCGGCACGATCCGCAAGCCCACTGCCCCGCGATGACGCGGATCATCGATCGGTACGAAGCGCTGGTCGCGGCTGGCGAACTCCGCCCCGATCCCGAGCAGCGCTCGGCGGCGCAGCGGCTGGGGCAGTTGCAGCACGAGCTGGAGACAGCTCAGACACCCGGCCTGGTCGGCAAACTGTTCGGCAAGAAGGCGCTTCCCCCGCGCGGCATTTACCTGTGGGGCGGGGTCGGGCGCGGCAAGTCGATGCTGATGGACCTGTTCCACGAATGCCTGCCCATTCCCGAAAAGCGCCGGGCCCACTTCCACGCCTTCATGCTCGAAGTGCACGCCCGGCTGCGCGAGGCCCGCAAGAGCGAAACCGGCGACCCGATCCCGCCGGTCGCTGCAGCGATTGCCAGCGGGCTCCGCGTACTCGCGTTTGACGAGATGGTGGTCAACAATTCGGCCGACGCAATGATCATGAGCCGGCTGTTCACTGCGCTGATCCGCGATCACGGCGTGGTGATCGTCACCACCAGCAATCGCGCGCCGAACCAGCTCTACAAGGATGGGCTCAATCGTGAGCACTTCCTGCCGTTCATCGGCCTGATCGAGCATGAGCTTGACGTCATGGCGCTCAACGGCCCGCACGACTACCGGCTCGAACGGCTGGCCGGGATCGACACTTGGCATACCCCGCTGGGCGATGCAGCAACGGCGCAGGTCCGCGAGGCATTCTTCCGGCTGACCGACTATCCCCCCGAAGACAGCGCGCATGTCCCTTCGGCCGATCTGGACCTTGGCGGCGGACGGGTGCTGCACGTGCCCAAAAGCCTAAAGGGCGTGGCGGTGTTCAGCTTCAAGCGGCTCTGCGCCGAGGCCCGTGGGGCAACCGACTATCTGGCGGTAGCGCAGACCTATCACACGGTCATTCTGGTCGGCATTCCGTGTTTAAGCCCGGAAAGTCGCAACGAAGCAGCGCGCTTCGTGACGCTGATCGACGCGCTGTACGAAAACAAGGTCAAGCTGTTCGCCACGGCTGCGGCCGAACCCGAGCAGCTCTATACCGCCGGCGACGGTTCGTTCGAGTTCGAACGGACCGTCAGCCGCCTGATGGAAATGCAGAGCGCCGATTACCTCGCCGCCGGCCACGGCGAGGCTTGAGATCAGGCCTTAGATCTCGAGCCTGACGGTCGCCCGGATATCGCGACCGGCCAGCGGCGCGTAGTCCTTGAGGTATGAGGCGTGCCGCCGCGCCACGACATCGAACAGGTTGTTGCCGGAAATGATGATGCTGAGCGGGCCGTCGTCGCCCATCGGCCGCCAGGTCGCGGCCAGATTGACCAGCGTGTAGGCTGGGGTGGCGGTTTCGAACGCGGCGATCCGGTTCTGGGCAAAGACGTGCTCGGCTTCGACCGACAGATCGAGACGCGGCGATTTGGCTGAAAGTCCGCCCAGCACCCGCAGCGGCGGAATGCGCGGAGCCGGGCCGACACCGACGATATCGGTATGGACATAGTCAATCAAAGCATTGGTGGCGATCGTCCAGGGTCCGGGTTTGGCCAGGGTCACGTCGGCCTGCGCTTCGAAGCCATAGAGCCGGGCGTCGGCCTGCTGGACCTGAAAGACCGGCAAGCCATCCTCGACCGCGCCGTTCCGGGCATCATAGACGAAGTTGCTGTACCAGCTGTGGAACACCGAAGCTTCGAACTTCAACCCTTCGACGTGCCCGCGCAGGATCGCCTCGGCCGACCAGACCCGCTCGGTCTTGAGGTTCGGATCGCCGACTTCGAACGCAGCAGTGCCGGCGTGCGGGCCGTTGGCGAAGAGTTCCTCGGCCGAAGGCGCGCGCTCGGTGCGTGAGACGTTCACCGCAAGCTTCCAGCCTTCCGCGAAGCTATATGCGCCACCAAGTGCCCCCGAAAACGTATCGAAGCTGCGCGCTCCATTGAAGAACTGCGGCTGGCTGTCCTCAGGCTTGGAAAATTGCCGGGTATGTTCGTACCGCGCGCCGCCTTCGAGCAGAAAAGGCCCGGATTCAAACTGCTGGAGCGTGAAGAACCCGATCTGTTCGGTGCTGTTCTTGGGCAGAAAGGCTTCGGCGCCGACCACGTTGAAATCGCGGATGACGAGCTGGGTTCCGGTCACGCCCTTCCAGGGGCCGCGCTCGGCCTGCACCAGTTCGAACCGGCCTTCCATGCCCTTGCTGTAAAAGGTCGTGCCGATCGCGCCGCTGGGATCGATTTCGGCGTGGGCATAGCTGCCATAAGCATAGCGGAACGCCAGCTTCTCGATCAGGGTGCCGTTGGCATTGATTTCGGCGCGGGCATCGATCCGGTCCTGGTGCAGGTCGATCCGCGGTGCTTCCTGCCCTTGCCCAGGCTCGGTCGCGAACCGGATCGGGACGCCGTAAAGGCTGTTGTAGCGGCTGTAGGCCACCCCGATGTTGCCACCATCACCAACGTAGGCAACGCCAGCACCGGCCGTCCAGGTCTTGTTTGCGGTGTTGGGCAGAGTGCCCGCCAACGCGGCATTGGCGGCGAAATCGATCGCCGGATCGGCATCTGATTCAGGCGGCAACAGGCTCGACGCGGCGGCCTGGGCGCGCAAGGCCGGGGTCAGGGCATAACCGCCGATCTTGAGGTCATCGGTCTTGAGCCAGGACCCGTCGAAATGGGCAACCCAGTTACCGCCCAGCGGAATTTCGCCGGCGACGGCGCCCATCCGCTCGTTTGCAGCGCTGCCGTAACCACCCATCACCGAAAGGTGGATCGGTTCGTCCGGAACTGCGGTTGGAATCCGCCGATCGATCACGTTGACCACCCCCCCGCTCGCGGCGGAGCCATAGAGCAGCGACTGCGGCCCGCGCAGCACTTCGATGCGTTGGGCCAGCAGCGGGTTGACCACCGGGGCGTGATCGACCGAGGTGTTCGATACGTCGATCGAGCCGATCCCGTTGGACAGAACCCGCACCCGCTCGCCCTGCAAACCGCGCAGCACCGGGCGGGAAGCGCTGGGGCCGAATGAGGTCGCGGACACGCCGGGGGTATGGGTCAGGCTGTCGCCCAGTCCCGGTCGGGCATTGGCAACCAGCTGATCGGCCTGGACAATCGCCACGCCCGAGACTGAATCCTGCACCGAGCTGCGGCGCATCGCCGTGACCACGATCTCTTCGCTGCCGCTGTCATGGTAATCGGCCTGCTCTTCGCCTTCGGCGCGGGCGGCGGCCGGGAATGCGGCAATCAACAGCAAGGGCAGGCAGGAAACGGAGATAGCGAAACGCGCGGTCATCTGGATATCCGGGGAATTGTTTGGTTGCAGCGGCGGCCTTAACCGCGCGATTGAGTTGTTACAATATCACATATCGACTTTCCGGCACGTTTCATCGCGCTGGGTCATTCGCGACCGGCCTGAGGGCAGACCCTGACAAGGCGCGGTTAGGGATAACGAAAAATTACCATATTGCCTCTAGATCGGTCGCATGTGGAACGGGATCTTGCCTTGCGGGATTGATGAACTCGTGCGCCGCGCCTCGCTTGGCGCGTGCCTTTTGCGCGCTATCTCCATGGATCGAGCTTCCGCATGATCTGGCCATTCAGCCGCAAGCATCGCGGGAAAAAGAAAACAACGCGCACGCGCATCTTCGTTTCCGCGCTGCTGATCTGCTCGTTCATCGCTGCAATCGACATGCCGCTGCCGCTGGAAGGCGTGTTCCGCGGTGTCCGCAACGAACTGCGCGCCAGGCCGGCCGATCAGTCAATCGCGGTGATCGCGATTGATGCCAAGACGGTCCGGGCCTTTGGAACGGATTACTATTCGCGCAGCTACAATGCCAAGCTTCTCGACCTCGCGTTCGCAGATGGCGTGGACCGCGTCTATTTCGACGAAGCCTTCTCGCAAGCCGGTGACCCGGTTGGCGACAAGGACTTTGCTGCCGCGCTCGATCGTCACAAGGGCCGGGTATTCAGCGGTGCGATGTACTTCCGCAGCCGCGAGACCTCGGAAAAGGAGGAAATTCTTCCCGCTCCGCAGTTCCGCGATCACACCGCGATCCGCTCGCTGAACGGTGCTTCCACCCCGTTTTCGCTTTCGGCTGAACTGGTCTACGGCGACATTTTCGGCGGCAAGGAAGTGCCTTCGGTTTCTTCAGAAATCGCCGGTCGCAAAGGTCCAGTTGGAGTCAGATACCGCCCCGACTGGACGATCCGGGTCAGGTCAATACCGACCTACAGTTTGGTCGACGTGGTCGATGGCAAGGTTTCGGCAGACAAGCTTCGCGGCAAGACTTTGTTGGTGGGCATCACCACCGAGAAGAGCGATCTCGTTACGGTCTACGGCCAGCGCTACTTTGCCGGAGTCTACGTCCACGCAGTCGGAGCGCAGACACTCAAGGAAGGTCAGCCCCGCGACATTGGCTGGATCCCACCGATGCTGGTCGCCGCCATGCTTGCGTTGGCCGTGCTTCGCGCTCGCTCTCGCAAGGCGATCGGCGGAATCGTTGTTGTTGCGTTCGCACTTGCTTTGATCTTGCCGTTCCTGCTCGATATGGCGCTAATTTCGGCGGACTTCATTTCGGCGTTCCTGATGTTCGGCACCGTAACGCTGCGCGCCACGATGCTGAGCGCGATCAACGATGCCCGGCTCAAGAACGCCGGTTCTCTTCTTCCGAACCTGTCTGCCTTGCGCGAGGAACTTGATGCCGCAAGCCGTCCCATTATTGCGATGCGGATCCGCAATTATGCGGCCGTCTGTTCAAGCTTTCCGACCCCGGTTGAGGACGAACTGATTACAGAGCTTGCCCGGCGGCTGACCCTGCCCAATCAGGCGACGACCTTCTACCAGGCCGAAGACGTGCTGTACTGGCTCGGCCCGACGCTTTCGACTGCTGAACTGCAGGATCACTTATCGGGCCTCGCCCGCCTGATCGAAAGCCAGTTCGAACTGCGCGGCCGCAAGCTGGATATCCATATTGCGTTCGGGGTCGACGTGGAATTGTCCCGCCCGGTCGCCAACCGCATCGGCCGCGCCTTGCTCGCCGCTGACAATGCGGTGGCCAAGCATCAATTGGTCCAGTTCAACTCCAGCACCAGCGATGAAGATGTCGCCTGGGAGCTGTCGCTGATGAGCGAACTCGATGCTGCCATCGATGCCGGCGACATCTGGATCGCCTACCAGCCGCAGTTTGACTTGCGCGACGACAAGATCTGCGGCGCCGAAGCGCTAGTCCGCTGGCAGCACCCGACCCGGGGCGCGATTTCACCGGAAGCGTTCGTGCTTCCGGCCGAGTCACACAACCGGATCAGCCGCCTGACCTTCCACATTCTGGAAAAGGCCACCCGTGCGGCCAAGCCGCTGCTCGAAATGAACCCGGCGTTCCGTCTGAGCGTGAACATTTCAGCCAGCTTGCTCGAGCATCCGCAGTTGCCCGCGCAAATCACCCAGGTTCTGATCCTGACCGGCTTTCCGGCCAGCAACCTGACGCTTGAGGTGACCGAATCCGCCCCGTTCAGCGAACACAACAGCGTTGCCACCAACTTGAACGGGATCGCCGCGATCGGGATCGATCTCTCGATTGACGATTACGGCACAGGCAACGCAACGCTCGAGTACTTGCGCTCGGTGCCATGCCAGGAAATCAAGATCGACCGCCGCTTCGTCGGGGGACTGGTTACCAACGCCAGCGACATGCTGCTGGTGGAATCGACGATTGAACTGGCTCACGGCCTGGGTCGGCGTGTGATCGCCGAAGGGATCGAAGACCCCGAGACCCTGGAAATGCTTCGCTCGCTCGGCTGCGATATTGCCCAAGGGTATTACCTGGCCAAGCCGCTGCGCTTCGAAGCACTGGAAGCATTGTTGCAGATCAATTCGCGCACCAAGGCAGCCTGATCAACTTCGCAACTATTCGCGAATACTGACAACCAAGTATGGCGCACCAGTTCTGTTGGTAGCGAAGACCTGTGTGGCACTGCGCTGTCTGAGATGACGCGAATCGCCTGATCAAATTTGCACTGAATTCAACTGCGTCTGGCAACCGCCGATAGCACTGCGCTGTCCAGCGCCTGGCAAGGCGCCTTTCTCACCCAAATGATTTGTATTGATTTTCATTACCTTAAGCGAATTGTCGAACCATGCTTGGTTAAGATTCTCTTGTTGCAAATGGTAAAGAATTGGTTATCCTAAGGACCGGTGGTGTCTCACACGAGACGCGTTCGACCGCAGGAGAATGGGCATGTACGACTATCTAGATCG
The DNA here is from genome assembly GCA_937897535.1 of uncultured Novosphingobium sp. Taxonomy (GTDB): domain Bacteria; phylum Pseudomonadota; class Alphaproteobacteria; order Sphingomonadales; family Sphingomonadaceae; genus Novosphingobium. Next base: position 6,754 of record CALCQB010000379.1, read on the forward strand.
CTTCTTCGGCCGTCGCTAAGAAGCCGAAACGAGTTTCAAACGGCCCCGGCGCAAGCCGGGGCCGTTTTCGTTTGGGTGCTGCGTTTGAAAAAGGGTTAGACGCTGAGCCCCGCCAGCGAGCGGTCCAGCATCAGCATTTGCCACAGCAACCGGCCATGGTCCGAACGTCCGGCAATGTGATCCTCGGCCAGCGCGGCCAACTGGCGCTGGTCAAACCAACCGGTCCGCGACAGCGCCGTGCTCGCGGCGATCGCCCGAGCGCTCCCTGCCAGCGGGCCGCGGAACCATTGAGCAATCGGCAGGACGAAGCCCTGTTTGGGCCGGTAGAGTATGTCGTCCGGCAGATAGCGGCGCATTGTCTTCTTGAGCAGCCACTTCCCCTCGCCGCGCTTGAGCCGCAACGCTTCGGGCAGGCTGGCGGCGAATTCGAGCAGGCGGTGATCGAGCAGCGGTTCGCGCGCCTCCAGGCTGACCGCCATCGAGGTGCGATCGACCTTGGTCAGGATATCGCCAGGCAGCCAGAACTTGAGGTCGGCATACTGCGCCCGGTCGAGCCCCGAACGGGCCGGTGCCCGGCGCATCGTTTCTTCCCACGGGTGCTCCGCGCGGTAATCGCCGCGGAGCCGGGTGAAATCCGGTGAGTACAAGGTCTCGCGCAGCTCTGGCGGAATGATCCCGACCGCGCGGGCATAACCGGCCTCGCTGCTGGCTGCGAGCGACTGCAGCGTAGCCTTGGCCCGCAGCGATCGCGGGGCCCAGTCGGCCTTGGGATAAACCGCCCCAAGCCCGCCGAAGACCGGCCCGCGCAACGCTTGTGGCAGGACCGAACGCAGCCGGTCTTCGGCATCATGAAACTTGTGACGGCGATATCCGGCAAAGGCTTCGTCGGCCCCGTCGCCCGACAGTGCCACCGTGACATTCTCGCGCGCCAGCTGGCAAACCCGCCAGGTCGGCAGCGCCGAAGCATCGGCGAACGGCTCGTCGAACATCCCCGCGAGAGTATCGACATGGTCGAAATCGTCGGGGGAGACCTGCCGGGCGCGGTGATCGGTCGAAAACCGCTCAGCCACTTGCGCGGCATAGCTGGTCTCATCGAGCCCGGCGACGTCGAAGCCGATCGTGCAGGTCTTGACCGGGTTGCTGCTGGCCTCGGCCATCAGCGCGACGACGGCGGAACTATCAACCCCGCCCGACAGGAACGCGCCCAGCGGCACGTCGGCGACCATCCGGCTGGTTACCGCCTGCCGCAGCAGATGGAGCAGTTCGGCTTCGAGGTCGGCCGCGCGGCCCTGGCGGCGCTCGGCAAAGGAGATGTCCCACCACTGGCTCGGCGCAGGCAACGGCGCATCGTGGCGCAGCAGCAGCGAGTGGCCGGCCGGGAGCTTGTGCACCCCGTTCAGGATCGAGCGGTGATCGGGCACGTAACCCCAGGCCAGATAGTCCTCGATCGCCAGCGGATCGATCTCGCGCCGCAACAACGGGTGCGCGGTCAGCCCCTTGAGCTCCGAGGCGAAGGCCAGGCTGCCGTCGCTGAGCGGGGCATAGAACAGCGGCTTCACCCCCAACCGGTCGCGGGCCAGAAACAGCGTGCGCTGGCCAAGGTCGTAGATCGCGAAGGCGAACATGCCGTGCAGGCGCGGCAGGCAGGCGGGGCCCCAGCGCTGCCAGGCGGCGAGGATTACCTCGCTATCGCCGTCGGTGTGAAACTGCGCTCCGGTCGCGCGCAGTTCCTCGCGCAGTTCGCGGTAATTGTAGATCTCGCCGTTGAAGACCAGCATCGCCCGGCCGTCGCTCGACGCCATCGGCTGCGGCGAACCGGCCAGATCGATGATCGACAGGCGCAAGTGACCAAGCCCGACCCCCGGCGCGGTCCACACCCCCTGCCCGTCCGGGCCGCGATGCGCCATGGCCGCGCACATCCGCTCGATCCGCGCCGGATCGACCGGCTTGGGCGTCGACAAGTGAAAAAGGCCGGCAATCCCGCACATTGGCCGCAGCGCTTAGCGAGGTTCGCCGATGCGGTCCATCCACGGCCCGATTTCGCCCACGGCAGCCTCGAATGCGGCGAGCGAGGCGGCCGGATCGGTATCGGCGCTGCGTTCGCTCGACAGGATCAGCACGGCGGTAGGCCGCGCGCGGAGCAACAGGCGATCGCCGATCACCGCCAGTTTGAGCCGGGCGTTGCTGCCGGTCAGCGCCTTGCCGCTGCGGTACCAAGTGTGGGCGAGACGTTCGGTCGCCCCCTGATAGACCAGCACTTCGCCTTTGCCCCCGGCTGGGGCGCCGACATTGCGGGACCATGACCAGGTTCCATCAGGTATCAATGCACCCTGCCCGAAGCCTCCGGCCTCGCGCCCTTCGGCCTGGGTCGCATAGAGCGCGTAGAACACGTCGATCCGGTGTCCGGACCGGTCGGCATAGGCGCCCAGCAGGCGGTGGTCCGCCCCGCCTGCACGCGGGTCCCACGGCGCGACAGGATTAAAGTCGACCCGCTGCCAGCCCGGCACGTCCGGAAGATAAATCTGCTGAGGCAGCGGCGCGGACAGCCGCTGGGCGGCGGCCGACCAACCCAGTCCAAGGCCAAGCAGCACGGCGGCGGCAACAAGCAGTTTGCTGGAAGAACCCGGTTTGCTCTCCCACCTGCTCAGCCAACGACTGGCATTGATCGCCTGCGGATCGATCATCGGCGCGTCGCGTGAGCGGTCGAAGAATTTCCACGACAGGGCCAATACCGCAGCGATCACCAGCGCGAAGAAAATCCAGCCATAGATCAAGTGATCGATCCCGGCCGCCTTCTCGATCCCGACATGCTGGGCGGCAAAGATCGTCCCCCAGGCCCGCACTCCGTTGGCCAGGATCGGCACCACCACGCACAGCGCCATGAAGCCCGCGCGGCGTTTCCAGCTGCGAAAGCCGATATTGGCGACCAGCGCGCCTAGCGCGATCATCGCGATCAGGAACTTCACCCCCGAACAGGCCTCGGCCACTTCGAACAGCCCGGCCGGGGTATCGATGAACACGCCCTCGATCACCGCTGGAATTCCGCTGACCCCGACCAGCGCAATGGTCAGCTTGGCGGTGATAGTTTGCAGCGGCGGGACCAGCTCGTCCCCGAACGGCACCAGAAAACCGATGAAGAACAACGGAAACAGCAGCGCAGCGACGACCCGCGGGCCAAGCAGCAGCAAGGCGATCGCGGGCAGCATGGCCACCGCCCCGGCCTGGCGCAGCAGGTCGAACCCGGCAAAGCTGCCCAGCACCCAGACCAGCATGGCCAGCCCCAGTGGCAGCAGGCCCCATTTGCAGGGTCGCGGTTCAACCTGCTGCACTTCGGGCCAGCGCTGCCAGGCCAGCCAGGCAATGATCGGCGGAACCAGCAGGATGTGGTTGTAGGTTGAACTGTCCCACCACTGGCCGGCCATCGCCAGCCAATCGGGCCCGAAGATCAGGATCACTGCCAACCAGGCCAGCCCGAGTTGCAGCGCGGCCCTGCGCCAGACCGGCGAGACAGTGCTTGCCTGCTCCGGGATCGCTGCGATGGCCGCTTCAGGCGGCATGGCGCGGCGCGGCCTTGGCAGCCAGTCCCAGCAGCCCAGCGAGCGGCGCCAGTGTCGCCGGCCAGCTCAGCTGATCAGCGACATAGTGCCTTGCCCGCTGGCCCAGCTGCGCTGCGATTTCAGGTTGACCAGCCAGCTTCATCACCCGCGCGACCAACTCTTCATCGCTGGCCGCGATCGCCAGCTGCTCGCCGTCGCGCGCGCCGATCCCGGTTGCAGCACCGGGGGTCAGCACCACCGGCAGCGCCATCGCCATCGCTTCCAGCACCTTGTTCTGGACCCCGCGTGCGATCTCCAGCGGAACGAGGGCCAGGTCGGCCCCGGCCAGCCAGGTTCGGATGTCGGTGACTTCACCCCAGACATGGCACCCGTCGCGGCCATGGAAGGCCTTGAGCGATTCGGGTGGGTTGCGGCCCACGACGTGAAAGCTTACGCCGGGCAAGCGCGCCCGGATGACCGGCATCAGCCGCGTGATTGCCCGCTCCGCCGCCGCAATGTTGGGGGCATAGTCCATCTGCCCGGTGAAGATCAGGCGGGGTCCGGGCAAGGCCAGCAGCCTCGGTTCTGCAACCACCGTCGCCGGATCGAACACCGCACAATCGATCCCGTTGCGCAGCGCCGCGACCTGACATTCGGGTGCGGCAAGCCGCGTGCGAAACAGCGCGGCCTCTTCGTCCGACACGAACAGGCTGACATCGGCCCGGTGCGTCAGGCGTGCTTCTTCGGCCGCCAACTGCCGACCTTCGCGCGCGTCGATCCAGGCTCGCGGGCCAGATCCGGCAGCGGCGTAAGCTTCGAACTTGGCCGAATCGACATCGACGAAATCGAGGATCATCCGGCCTTCGAACCAGTCTGGAACATATTGCCCCATCTGGCCGGAAAAGACGTAGATCGCACTGATCGGTCGCTCGCGCAGCACGTGCTCGACGTAGCCCTGCAGCCGCGCGCTGTGGAACGCGGTCAGGCTGACCGGCTGGCCGCGGAGCAGCGCCTCGGCTCCGGCCAAGGCCAGCGGCTTGGTCCGGTGCACCAGGCAGTGGCTCGCGCAGAGTGCCGCCAGGGTCGGCTCCTGAAACAGGTCGGCAGCGTTTTCGGCAAAAGTTGCGACATGAACCGGCGCAAGTCCGGCGATATGCCGCAGGATGTGGGACGAGCGGATCTTGTCCCCCCGGTCAGGCGGAAACGGCATCCGGTGCGCCAGGAACAGGACCTCGGCACTCACGCCAGACCCCGGGCGATGTGCGGTCCGATCCAGTTGGCGAGTTGCAGCGGGAGCCGCTTCCACAATTCGATCCTGGCCGAATTGGTGGCGCTGGTCGGGTCGGCATCGCGCGGACGCGCGCCGGGCGCGGTCCAGCTGGCATAGCTCAGCGGCTGCGGTTCGAACCCCCAGTTGCGCTTGAAGTCATACGGCCCGCTGCCGGTCTTCGAACGGCCGAAATCGAACCGGGTACAGCCGCGCCGCCGGGCATGAAGCATCAGTTCGTAATACATCCGGTCATTGGCGCGCAGCCGCCGGGCCTCCCACGTGCCGCCGCCCCAATAGGGCAACACCGCGTCCTTGTGGTAAAGTGAAAGCACCGAGGCGACCGGTTTGTCGTGGTGGCGCACGGTCAGAATATCGGCATTGTCGCCAAAGCCATCGAGCACATTGCTGAACAGGCTTTGCGGGAAAACCGGGGTGCCGAGGTTGCGGACGCTTTCGGCATAGACCGCATAGTGCGCGGCGCGATCATGCGCAGAATTGCCGACTTCGACGGTCAGGTCATTGGCCAGGCCCTTGCGGACTTCGGCGCGCTGCTTGCGCGGGATCCAGGTCAGCTGCGCTTCGACGTCTGCGGCGAGCGCCGCTTCAAATCCGCAGTGTGAATCCTGCCGGACGGTCCACCCGGCCCGCGCCGTGGGCAGCAGCCCGCCGCGCAGTTCGGCCGCCGGGCACGAGCGGCGTAGCGCCAGTTCTTCGAGTGCGCCGAACAGCGCCTTGCCCGAACGGTCGTCATTGGCCAGCACCCCGCCACCGACCGCAAAGCCGCTCGATACCATCACCCGCCCGAACAGCGACGAATGCGCCTCGGTCAACGGCAGGTAAGCGGTCAGCTCTCCGCCCTTTTCAGCGACCAATGCCAGCGCGCGGTTGCCGGTTCCGCGCGCCACTGCGTTCAGCCAGGCCGGGCGGTGAAAGGCGGTGCCTGAGGGATGATCGGTGACAAAGCGTTCGAGCCGCGCCGCCTCATCCCGGTCGCCAAGATCGACTTCTCGCAAGGCAATTGTCGCGGGACGGAACGGTGCGTTCACGCCGCCAGCTCCACCGCCAGCGCGGCTTCGCGGTGCGCCAGCAGGTCCATCCGGCCCCAGGCAAAGTCACCGATCAGCTGACGGAGCTTGTCGCCCATCACAGTGAGGTTGGTGTAGTGCCGGACCCGCGACTTGAGCGAGGCGTTGGGCACGCGGGGCTGGTCGGGGTCGATTTCCCACGGGTGGAAATAGAACACTGCCGGACGCCGGTCGACCGAATTGACCTGGCGGATCGCCCAGCGCGAAAACCCATAGGGCAAGACCCGGAAGAAGCCCCCGCCCCCGGCCGCCAGCCGCTTGCCGGCGAAGTGCGCGGTGGTGACCGGGATCTCGATCAGATCGGACCACGGCAACGGCTTGAACGCAAAGCGCGGAGCCTCACGCCAACCGTAATGATCGTGCGTGATCGGCGCTACCGACGACGAATATTCAAAGCCCTGCTCGTGCAGCGCCATGTAGGCCCACGGGGTGCGGCTATCGATCGAAAAGCTCGGCGCACGGTAGCCGGTGATCCGCTGCCCGCTGGCGTCCTCCAGAACCTTGCGGCTGCGCTCGAGATCGGCGGCGAACTCGGCCTGGTCGAACCGGAACACCCGTTCGTGATCCCAGCCATGGCTGGCCAGTTCGTGCCCGGCATCGACGATCCGCCGC
>CALCQB010000380.1 GCA_937897535.1 uncultured Novosphingobium sp.
AACGCGATGCACCCGCGCTGCGATATCTGGATCGTGATGGGCAAGACCGATTTCAGCGCCCCGCGCCATGCCCAGCACTCGCAGATCCTGGTTGAGCCCAAGACCCCCGGGATCACGATCGTCCGCCACCAGACCGTGTTCGGATCGCACAATTCGCCCGGCGGAGAGTGCGAACTGCGCTTCGACAACGTCCGCGTGCCCAAGGGCAACCTGATCCTGGGCGAGGGCCGCGGGTTCGAGATCGCGCAGGGCCGCCTCGGGCCGGGCCGGATCCATCACTGCATGCGCTCGATCGGCCAGGCCCAGCGCGCGCTGGAAATCATGGCGCGGCGGGCCGACAGCCGGGTCGCGTTCGGCAAGAAGCTGGCCGACCAGTCGAGCATCCGGCAGGACATTGCCAAGAGCTTCTGCGAGATCGAGATGTCGCGGTTGCTGACGCTGAAAGCCGCCGATGCGATGGACCGCTATGGCAACAAGGTCGCCAAGGACCTGATCGCCGCGATCAAGGTGGTCGCGCCGCAGATGGCCCAGACCGTCTGCGACCGCGCGATCCAGGTCCATGGCGGGATGGGGGTTTCGGATGATACCCCGATCGCGCGGTTCTTCACGCTCAACCGCTTCGTGCGGATCGCCGATGGCCCGGACGAGGTGCACATGAGCCAGCTCGGCAAGGCCAAGATCAAGGAATATGTGGCGATGAACGAGCGGTAGGCTGACACGGCGGCCGCCTCCTGTACCGTCCATCCTGAGCTTGTCGAAGGATTGTCCTTTTCTTCGGGTTCGGTCCTCTGGGCACAAAGCAAAAGCGATGCTTCGACAAGCTCAGCATGAGCGGGTTTGGGGCGCATTTGGGAGCAAGTCAGAACCATGAACGCCCTGCGATACCACGGCGCGCGCGATGTGCGGTTCGAGGCGATGGACGATCCCACGCCGCAATCGGACCGCGACGCCATCGTCAAGGTCACCGCCTGCTCGATCTGCGGTTCGGACCTCCACATCTACCACGGCCACGGCTTCTCCGAAGACATGGGATTCTGCGTCGGGCACGAGGCGGTGGGCGAAGTGGTCGAGATCGGGCGCGGGGTGCACCGGCTGAAAGTCGGCGACCGGGTGATGCTGCCCGCCGCGGTCGGCTGCGGATCGTGCCGTTCGTGCCTGGCGGGCAATGTCGCCAACTGCGAGTTCAATGCCGGTTCGTGCTATGGTTTATCCGCGAAGTTGCAAGGCTCGCAAGCCGAAGCAGTGCGGGTCCCGGCAGCGGATATGAACGCGGTGCCGGTGCCCGACGGCGTCTCTATGGAACAGGCGCTGATGATGACTGATGCGCTCGCCACCGCCTGGTTCGGCGCGCGGCAGGCCGACATCAAGCCGGGATCGAGCGTCGCGGTGATCGGGCTGGGTCCGATCGGGCTGATGGCGGTCGACAGCGCCTTCGTGATGGGCGCGCACGTGGTTTATGCGATCGACCCGGTGCCCGAGCGGCGGGCGATGGCCGAAGCATCGGGCGCGATCGCGCTCCACCCGGATGAAGCGCGAGAGCGGATCAAGCAGGACACTCACGGCAACAAACTCGACTGCGTGGTCGAGGTGGTCGGCAGCGACGCCACGGTCGATTTCGCGCTGCGCCTGGTCAAGCGGCGCGGGACGGTTTCGGTGATCGGCGTCCAGCAGAGCCGCCGCTTCGCCTTCCCGCTCGAACGCGCCTTCGCCGCCGGGCTGACCTTCCGGGTCGGCACCTGCTCGGTTCCCGAAGAACTCACCGCGCTGTTTCCGCTGGTTCAGTCGGGCCGACTCAAGCCCGAACGCTATGTCAGCCACCGCCTGCCGCTCAGCGAGGGAGCCGAAGCCTACCGTCTGTTCGAAGCGCGTGAAGCGGGGGCGCTCAAGATGGTGCTATTGCCCCAATAGCCATTAGGCATGGCCAGAGCGGGCTGCTAACCGCGGTTCCGGCATGCCGAGCGAATCCTCCGAACCGCCAGCCTCGCTGGAACGCGCCGCGCTGTCGCGCGCGCTGGCCCGGGTGGCGTTGCAAGACCGCAAGGCGCTTGAAGAAGTTTACCGGCGCACCTCGCGGAAGCTTTTCGGGATCTGCCTGCGTATCTTTGGAGAACGTGCCGCTGCGGAGGATGCCATGCAGGAAGTCTATCTGACGATCTGGCACCGCGCTGGCAGTTTCGATCCGGAGCGCGGCAATCCGATCACCTGGCTGGCTGTGCTGACCCGCAACCGCGCGATCGATCTGCTCCGCAGGTCCGGGCGCCGCCCGACTGCACCGATCGAGCTGGCCGAGATGGTCGCCGATCCAGCGCCCGATCCCGAAGCCGTCTTGCTGCAACATGGCGACGATGCCCGGATCGTCCGCTGCATCGAAGCGCTGGCGCAAAGCGATGCTGCGATCATCCGCACCGCCTTCTTCGAAGGGGTGACCTATGCCGAACTGGCTGAACGGATCGCGATGCCTTTGGGTACGATCAAGAGCCGGATCCGCCGCGCCTTGCTCAAACTGCGGGATTGCTTGGCATGACCGATGACGACGATCTGCTGGCCGCCGAACTGGCGATGGGGCTGAGCGACGATCCGGTGCTGGCCGTGCGCCGGGCCCGCGACGCCGAGTTCGCCGCGCGGGTCGCGTGGTGGGAACAGTGGCTCGCCGGGTTGGCGCTGCCGCTGGAACAGGCCTCGGCACCGGATCTGTGGCCGCGCATCGCTGCGCGGCTGCCGCAGAACGACAATGCCGGCGGACTGCTGCGCTGGAAGCTGATCTGCGGCGGCTTGACGGCGGTATCGGCGCTCTGTCTGTTCCTGCTGGCCCAGCGCCCAGAGGTTACGCTGCCACCGCCAGCCGGGGCCCCGCAGGTCGCCAGCCTGTCGGGGAAATCGGGCAGCGCGCTGGCGATCAGCTATGACAGCACCACGCGGCGCCTGACGGTTGCGCCGGTCCAGCTCGATCCGGGACCGGGCGATGCCGAACTGTGGGTGATTCCGGTCGGGTCGAGCGAGGCCATTTCGCTTGGGGTGATCGACGCGGGGCGGCCCGTAACGCACCAGCTGGCACCGGCCCAGGCTCGGCTGGTTGCCGCCGGAGCAACCTTTGCGATCTCGCTCGAGCCGCGCGGCGGATCGCCAACCGGGCATGCAACCGGACCGATTGTCGCCAGCGGCAAACTGGTCGAAACCTGATTTTTCTTTGGCTGGATGCATCCGCCGGGTAATTCGCGACGTAACTTGAATGCTGGTGCGATTGGACGCCCGGCATCCAAGGAGAATCTTCCGATGAAGCTCAAGCTCGTTCTTGCCGCTACTGCGCTGTCGCTGGTTGTCGCCCCGGCCATGGCCGGCACCATGATGCACGGCGGCAATCCGATGGTCGGCGGTGCAGCCATGTATCCCACCAGGAACATCATTGAAAATGCAGTCAATTCGAAAGACCACACCACACTGGTCGCAGCAGTCAAGGCGGCCGGTCTGGTCGACACACTGTCGAGCCCGGGACCGTTCACGGTTTTCGCGCCGACCAATGCCGCCTTTGCGCGGCTGCCGGCCGGCACGGTCGACACCCTGCTCAAGCCTGAAAACAAGGGCACGCTGACTACCGTGTTGACCTACCACGTGGTCGCCGGCCGGGTCACCAGCGGCGATCTGGTCAAGCTGATCAAGGCTGGACACGGCAAGGCCGTGATCACGACTGTCAGCGGCGGAAAACTGACCGCCAGGCTGATGGGCAAGAACGTGGTCCTGGTCGATGCGAAAGGCGGAACGGCGACCGTCACAACCGCCAATGTCATCCAGTCCAACGGCGTCATTCACGTGATCAACCGCGTGCTGCTGCCATAAATACGAGTCTTGCGTGGGTGACATCCTGCCCGCGCCTGGACGAGCCTCGCCGGTCTAACCCCTCCCGCCGGCGAGGCTCAACGTCCTAGCTCCGCGCCGCACCGTTGGCCGCGCTCAGTACCGCACGGACACTGGCGGTGGCGATGTCCTCGTCGATGCCGACGCCCCAGACGGTCTTGCCGTCGGGGCCGGTGCATTCGACATAGGCCGCAGCGCGCGCGTCCGATCCGGCGGTCATCGCGTGTTCGGTATAGTCCTTGACCTCAAGCGTCACCCCGAAGGTTTCGCCAATGGTGGCGACGACCGAGCTGATCAGGCCATTGCCGCGTCCCGAAACCGATTGTTCGCGATCGTCGACCGCGATCTTGCCGGCGAACAGCCGGGTGCCGTCGGCGGCTTTCGACTCCTCATAATCGAGCAGCTGGAAGTGCTGCGGAGTGTTTAGGTGATAGACCCGCTGGAACACCTGCCAGATATCGTCCGCAAACAGCTCACGGCCGACTTCGTCGGCCAGTTGCTGGACGTGGCCGGAGAAATGCGCCTGCATCTTCTTGGGCAGTTTGAGGCCCTGGTCCTGTTCGAGCACCCAGGCGAACCCGCCCTTGCCTGACTGCGAATTGACCCGGATCACCGCCTCGTAATCGCGGCCAAGATCGGCCGGATCGATCGGCAGGTAGGGCATTTCCCAGGACTCGTCGTTCTGCTGCTCGCGCGCGGCAAAACCCTTCTTGATCGCGTCCTGATGGCTGCCGGAAAACGAGGTATAGACCAGCTCGCCCACGTAAGGATGGCGCGGATGAATCGGCAACTGGTTGCAGTATTCAACGGTCTTGGCGATCGCATCGATGTCCGAGAAATCGAGTCCCGGATCAACACCTTGGGTGTACATGTTCAGGGCAACTGTAACGAGATCGCAGTTACCGGTCCGCTCGCCATTGCCGAACAGGCAGCCTTCGACCCGGTCGCCGCCGGCCATCAGCCCGAGCTCGCAGGCGGCAATGCCGGTGCCACGATCGTTGTGGGTATGCAGGCTGATCACCACGCTGTCACGGTTGGGGATCAGCCGCCCGAACAGCTCGATCTGGTCGGCATAGATGTTTGGTGTCGCGCACTCGACCGTGGCTGGCAGGTTGAAGATGATCGGCTTGTCCGGCGTCGGACGCAGGACGTCCATCACCGCCGCACAGACTTCGACCGAGTATTCGACCTCGGCGGTCGAGAAAGTCTCAGGGCTGTATTCGAACACCCAGTCGGTGCCGTGGTACTTGGCCGCCTGATCGCGCAGGACCATCGCACCCTCGATCGCGATCGCCTTGATCTGCTCCTTGGTCATCCCGAATACCACCCGGCGCCAGACCGGCGAGACCGCGTTGTAGAGGTGAACGATCGCGGTCTTCGCGCCTTCGAGACTGGCAAAGCTGGTCTCAATCAGGTCGCGACGCGATTGGGTCAGGACCTGGACCGAGACATCGTCAGGGATCTTGCCATCCTTGACCAGGCCCGAAATGAAATCGAAATCGGTCGCGCCGCTGGCGGGAAAGCCGACCTCGATCTCCTTGCAGCCAACCTTGAGCAGCAGGTCGAAGAACCGCATCTTCTTTTCCGCGCCCATCGGATCGATCAGCGCCTGATTGCCATCGCGCAGGTCGGTCGAGAGCCAGCGCGGGGCCTTGGTGATGACCTGGCCGGGCCACTGGCGGTCAGGCAGGTTGATTTGCGGGAAGGGGCGGTACTTGGCCGCGGGGTTCTTCAGCATGGTCATAGCGGGTACTCGAATTGGCAGTGCGACAGTGGGGCGAAGGTCCCTTGAGCGGCGCTGCGTGCCGCTTCAAGCGCACGCCAGCTTACGCCCAAGGGCGGATAAGTCGCAGGGTAAGGCCAAGAGTGCGGATCATGGCCTTGGCCTATGCCGAGCAGGGCAGGGCTTGTAAAGAGGCTAGGCTTCGGCCCAGTCGATCGGCTCGACCCGGCGGATCATCACGCCCCAGAACAGCGCCCCGGCCAGCGCGACCCCGGCGGCGAACAGGAAGGCGGTGCGGTAATCGCCGGTTGCGTCGATCAGCACGCCCGTGAGCAACGGGCCGACCACGCCCGATATCCCGCCCGCGCCGTTCTGCAGTCCGATCCATTTGCCCGCTCCACCGGGTCCGGCGAGGGTTTGCCCAACGGTGAAAGTCCCGATCGGCCCGAGCCCGATCGAGATCGAATAGCCGAGCAGTCCGGCGATCGCGAGCCGCGGATCACCCAGCGAACAGGCCAGCATGCACAGCATCGCGATCAGCGAAGAGGCGACTGTCACGCTCTTGCGCAGCCGCGGGGCATCGCCGCCGCGCGCGATCAGGCGGTCGACATAAGGTCCGCCGATCAGGTTGATCAGCGCCCCGATCAGATAGATTGCCCCGGCCAGCCAGGCCATCTGCTGCATCGAAAAGCCCTGCTGCTTGACCAGATAGAGCGGCAGCCACGACAGCACGATGAAATAGGGATAGTTCGAACAGAACATCCCCAGCACCGCCCCCCAGGTTTCGCGCCGTGCCAGCATCCGGGCATAGCTGGGGGCGGGGGCTGGCGCGTCCAGCGGCTGGATCGCGGCCTTTGCCCCGCGGGTCAGCGTCAGCCACGGCACCAGCCACAGCAGCGACAGCCCGCCGAACACGAAGAACAGCGCGTGCCAGCCGAGCGCCGCGACCAGCAGTCCGCCAAGCAGCACCCCGGCGCCGTTGCCCAGCATTAGCCCCGCACCGACGAGGCCATTGGCTGCGCCGAGCCGCTCCTTCGGCAATGCCATGGCGAGCAGCTTCGAGGTGGCCGGAAAGCCGGCGCTTTCGCCCAGGCCAAGCAACAGGCGCAGGACAAACAGCGTGGCGAACCCGCCGGCCAGCCCGGTCAGAATGGTGGCCAGCGACCATATCGCGAGCGCAAGTGCAAGGGTGCGGTAGGCGTCGATCTTTTCGATCACCCACCCGGCCAGCAGGTGTCCCGGAACATAGGTCCAGAAGAAGGCCGACATCAGCAGGCCGATCTGGGTGTTGCTGAGTTGCAGCTCGTCCTTGATCAGCGGCGCGGCGGTGGCGAAGTTCCCGCGATCGAGCGCATGGATGAAAACCGCCAGCGCGATCATCACGACAAGGGGCGTCGCCGCCCGCTGAACTTTCCCCACCATCGGCACGGCATGGCTTCCTTGCGCGGCCAGGTCAATCGCGAGGCGAAAGTTGCGTTGCCCGACACGAGGCGGCAAGAGGGTTGCGCAAAGCAACTGACAGGATTCCCGATGAGCGCCGCACCCGGTTTCGATTCCGCCCGCCTTTCCCGCATCGATGCCTTCGTCAAGGACCGCTACCTCGATACCGGCAAGCTCCCCAACGCCCAGGTGCTGGTCGCGCGCGATGGTGAGATTGCGCACTTTTCCTCGCAAGGTGCCGCCCGCGAAGGAGGCAAGGCGATCGACGAGGGTTCGCTGTTCCGGATCGCCAGCATGACCAAGCCGATCACCTCGATCGCGTTCATGATGCTGCTGGAAGAAGGCAAGGTCGCGCTCGATACGCCGGTCCATCACGTGCTGCCCGAATTCAAGAACCTGGGAGTTTACAATGGCGGCGGGGCCGGAGTCCCGTTCCTGACCAAGCCGCTGGACCGGCCGATGCTGATGGTCGATCTGCTGCGCCACACCAGCGGCCTGACCTATGGCTTCCAGAACCGCAGCAACATGGATGCCGCCTATCGGGCCGGCAAGCTGGAGAACTGGCACGGCAACTTGACGCTCGACGAATTCGTGGCCGCGCTGGGCCAGATTCCGCTCGAATTCTCGCCCGGCACCGCATGGAACTATTCGGTCTCGACCGACGTGCTCGGTGCCTGTGTCCAGCGCCTGTCGGGGCTGTCGCTCGACCAGTTCTTCGCCACCCGGATCTTCGCCCCGCTCAAGATGGACGATACGTTCTTCGCCGTTCCGGAAAGCAAGACTGACCGGCTGACCGATTGCTACACCTTCGTGGCGGGCAAGGGCCGGGTAATGTACGATCGGGCCGAGGAAAGCGCCTGGAGCCTTATGCCGACCCAGCTTTCGGGCGGCGGCGGGCTGGTGTCGACCGCGCTCGACTATCACCGGTTCTGCCGGATGCTGCTCAACGGCGGCGAGCTTGACGGCGCGCGGATTGTCGGACGCAAGACGCTCGAACTGATAACCATGAACCACTTGCCCGATGGCGGCGACCTGGCCGGCTGGTCGAAGTCGCTGTTCAGCGAGGCGACCAATGCCGGGGTCGGGTTCGGGCTGGGCTTTGCAGTCAATATCAACCCGGCGGCCAACCTGATCGCCGGGTCGCTTGGCGAATATTACTGGGGCGGGATGTTCTCGACCGCGTTCTTCGTCGATCCGGTCGAGAAGGTCCACATGGTGTTCATGACCCAGCTGTCGCCAAGCTCGGTCTATCCGATCCGGCGCGAGCTCAAGACCCTGATCTATTCGGCGCTCACCTAATGTCGGTGAATGCGTTGTACGAAGAAATGGGCCTGACCCGGATCGTCGAGATCGATCCGAAGGGCCGCGCCGTGCTGGAATATCTGGCCAAGCCGCAGCAGTGCCATTCGGGCGGAGTGGTCCAGGGCGGGTTCGTCACTGGCTGGATCGACGCGGCGATGGCCCACGCCGCGATTGCGCTGGCGGGCGAGGGGGTGGTGCCGATGACGCTCGAGCTAAAGGTCAGCTTCTTCGCGCCTGCGCGGCCCGGTCCGGTCTTTGCCGAAGGCTGGGCCGTAAAGCACGGCAAGCGCACCGCGTTCTATGAAGGCACGCTCAAGGACGCTGGCGGCAACCTGATCGCCAAGGCCAGCAGCACGCTGGCCATGATCGACCGGGGCCGGGTTGAGGCAGCCTCGAGGGCGGCTACAGGTGGCTGATGTCCAGAATGGTAGGCTAACCCCTTCCAGTACCAATCCGTCCATCCTGAGCTTGTCGAAGGATTGTCCTTTCTTGTGCCACTGCGCGAGCAGCGAAGAAAAGGACAGTGCTTCGACAAGCTCAGCATGAGCGGGTTTTGAAGTTAGCTTTTCGCGGAGTTTGCGACCTCGGCGCGGATTTCAGCGCCGTGTTCGTCGAGGCGCGGCGGCATCCGCGCGGCAGTCTCCTCGCCGATCGATGAGCGCACCGGCTGCGCCTGCTCGAAATAGCTGCCCTCGCTGGGATGCTCGCGGCGGTTGAAGAATCCGACGGCAGCCAGATGCGGATCGGCGATCACTTCGGACAGATCGCGCACCGCTTGCGCCGGCAACTGCACCTCGTCGCAACGGCGTTGCAGTTCGGCGGTGGTGAACCGTGGGGTCAGTTCGGCAATATGCGCGTAAAGCTCGTCCTGGTGGACCGCGCGGCCGCCCTTCACGGTGAAGCGCTCCTGCGCGATGAACGCGGGGTCGTCCAGCACCGCGAAGACTCGGTCCCACGCGTCATAGGAATACATCACGATCGAGATCGCGCCATCTGATGTCGGGAAGGGCTGGCGGAACGGATCGACCTGGCGGGCATAGCCGACCGGGCCGACCGCCGGGTCAAAAGTCTGCCCGCCGAGATGCTCGAGCATCATGAAGCTGGTGAACACCTCGAACATCGGCACTTCGAGTAATTGCCCCGCGCGGCTTTGCTCGCGGTGATAGAGCGCGGCCAACGCGCCGTAGGCAGCGTGCAGGCCGGCCACCTTGTCGGCGATCAACGAGGGCAGATAGCGCGGGCGCGGATCGCCATCGACGCGGGGCAGCAGGGTGGCGGTACCGGTCGCGGCCTGGATCACATCGTCATAGGCCTGCAAGTCGGCATAGGGGCCGGTCTGGCCGAACCCGACGCAGTGGACGTAGATCAGCCGGGGATTGAGTTCCTTGACGCTCTCGTAATCGAGCCCCAGTCGTTCGAGCGCCTTGCCGCGCACGTTGACCACGAACAGATCGGCCTCGCGCAGCAGATCGCGCATCACCGCGCGATCTTCGTCGGCCTTGAGGTCGAGCGCGATCGAGCGTTTGCCCCGGTTCACCGCCATGAACCCCGGGGCCATGCCGGGCGTATGCGCCGCTGCGGCGGACCAGCGGAAGGCGTCGCCAATCCCCGGGGTCTCGACCTTGATCACCTCGGCGCCCAGATCGGCCAGGATCTGCGTGCAATAGGGACCGAACACCACGGTGGTCAGATCCACCACCTTGATCCCGGCAAGTTGCGGCTGGACCATGTTCGTTGTTCTCCCTCACGCTGCCGAAGCGATTATCTTTAATCGGGCAGTTAACACAATGGCCAACTTGGCCTAGCCTGACCACATGACCCAGATTCGCCCCTTCGAACTCGCCATCAGCCCGGACCAGCTGGCTGACCTCAACACCCGCCTCGACCGAACCCGCTGGCCGGAAAAGGAAACAGTGAGTGACTGGTCGCAGGGTACGCCACTCGCCGCATTGAAGGACCTGGTCGGCTATTGGCGCAAGAATTACGATTGGCGCCGCTGCGAGGCGCGGCTCAATTCCCTCGGCCAGTTCGAGACCGAGATCGACGGCCTGCCGATCCATTTCCTCCACGTCCGCTCGCCCCATGCTGGCGCAATGCCGCTGATCATGACCCACGGCTGGCCCGGCTCGGTGATCGAATTCATGGGAGTGATCGAGGCGCTGACCAATCCCGACGATCCGGACCAGGCGTTCGATCTGGTGCTGCCGTCGCTGCCGGGCTTCGGCTTCTCCGGCAAACCCACCGGCACCGGCTGGGGGGTCGAGAAGATCGGCCGCGCTTGGGGTGAACTGATGACCCGGCTGGGCTACAGCCGCTGGGTCGCGCAGGGCGGTGACTGGGGCAGCGCGGTCACCACCGCGATCGGGGTGCAGAAGCAGGCAGGCTGCGCCGGGATCCACCTCAATATGCCGATCGGGCGGCCGCTGCCCGAGGATCTGGCCAATCCGGACCCGGCCGAGCTCAAGGCGCTGGCCGCGCTCAAGCATTATCAGGATTGGGATTCAGGCTATTCGACCCAGCAGCGCACCCGCCCGCAGACCGTCGGTTACGGCCTGGTCGATAGTCCGGTTGGTCTGGCCGGGTGGATCTTCGAAAAGATGTGGGCCTGGACCGACAATTCGGGTTCGCCTTACGATGCGCTGAGCAAGGACCAGATCCTCGACAACATCATGCTCTACTGGCTGCCGGCCAACGGTGCGTCATCCGCGCGGCTGTATTGGGAGAGCTTTGGCTCATTCGCGCCGCACGAGATCGAACTGCCGGTTGCGGTCAGCGCCTTCCCGAAGGAAATCCTGCCGACCCCGCGCAAATGGGCCGAGCGCAATTTCAAGAACCTGATCCACTGGGGCGAAATGGACAAGGGTGGACATTTCGCCGCCTGGGAACAGCCCGCAGCTTTCGTTTCCGAGCTGCGGACTGCCTTTTCCCAGTTGCGCTAGCCGCTTATTTGTCGAACCCGGCGTAGATCTTGAGCGCGACTTCGTCCGAGACCATCGGGATGCCATAGCCGACCCCGAATTCGCTGCGCTTGATCGAGCCGAGCGCGGTGAAGCCGAGGCCTTCCTTGCCGCCCATCATCGCCGGCATCTTGCCCGCGCCATAGAACATCGCCTTGAGCGTGACCGGCTTGGTCACCCCGTTAAGGGTCAGATCGCCGTGGATGGTCGCATTGGTTCCCTCGACAATCACATGATGCGAGACGAACCGCGCATTGGCCGGGGCCGCGCCGAAAAAGTCGGCCTTGCCGCCGGCTGCGGCGGGCTTGAGCAGGTGCGCAGTCAGCCCGGCGCTGGCGGTGGTGACCTGGCCGACCGGGATCGTCACGTCGACCATGGCCGCCGAAGGGTTCTTCGGGTCAAGCGTCAGCGTGCCGGTTACCCCGCCGAAAATCCCGCTGTAGGGGGTGAAGCCAAGATGATCGACCGTCCAGACCACCATGGTGTGGCCCGGATCGGCCTTGTAGGTGCCGGCGGTAACCAGCGTCGCATCGCGGGTGCCGGGGGCCTTC
Source organism: uncultured Novosphingobium sp. (assembly GCA_937897535.1). Lineage (GTDB taxonomy): Bacteria > Pseudomonadota > Alphaproteobacteria > Sphingomonadales > Sphingomonadaceae > Novosphingobium. The sequence goes on from CALCQB010000380.1 coordinate 11,826, forward strand.
ATCTGCGCGCCGAGCGGCAGGGTGGCGGCCAGGGCGGTGAGGGCGAGGAGCGGAAGGAAGCGTTTGATCACGGGGGAGGACTCCGGCTTGTTGATAATCGTTCGCGGCAAAGCCTGCCGGGGGAAGCGCGGCAAGTCAATCGGTGTTACTGGCTCTTCTCGAATGCGGCGCTGATCGTCAGCTCAACCCCGTTACCGACCAGCGGCAGGTCGCCATCGATCCCCCATTGCGACCGGGTCAGGTTGGCCACGCCGTGGAACCCGACGGTCTGCTTGCCGGTCAGCGGGTTCTTGCCGGCCCCGGCGAAGGTTGCGGTGATGCTGAGCGGTCCGGTCTTGCCGTTCAGGGTCAGATTGCCGTCGATCACCGCGCTGCGGCCATCGGCTCCGGGGGTGACCTTGGTCGAAACGAACAGCGCGTCAGCCGGTTGCGATCCGAAATAGTCGGGCTTGCCGCCGCCCGCCGGATTGCGCATCAGCGCGCCGGTGATGCCCTCGCTGGCGGTGATGACCTTCTTTACCGGCACCCGCACCGAAACGCGGGCGGCGGACAGGTTGGCCGGATCGAGCACCAGCGTGCCCTGGACCTGCCCGAACATCCCGAAATAATCGTTGAACCCGAGATGATTGACCCGCCAGCCGACCAGGGTGTGGAGCGGATCGGCCCGATAGGTTCCGGCGGTGACCCGCGCCGGATCGGGCGCGCCGGGCGGTGCCGAGGGGGCGGCAGCGAGCGCGGTGGCTCCTGCCATCAGGACTGCGGCGATCAGGCTGCGCGGAATCATAAGGGGCTCCTTCGCGCGGAAGGAGCCCCCTAATTGCCTTGCGGTCAAGCGCAGTGCGGCAGGATCAGTTCTTTTCCTGGTCGACCAGCTTGTTCTTGCCGATCCACGGCATCATCGCGCGCAGCTGCGAACCGGTCTGTTCGATCGGGTGCGCTTCGGCGGCCTTGCGCGCGGCCTTAAGCTCGGGCTGGCCAGCGCGGTTGTCGAGCACGAAGTTCTTCACGAACCGGCCCGACTGGATGTCGGCGAGCACGCGCTTCATCTCGGCCTTGGTTTCGGCGGTGATGATCCGCGGACCGGTGGTGATGTCGCCGTATTCAGCGGTGTTGCTGATCGAATAGCGCATGTTGGCGATCCCGCCTTCATAGAGCAGGTCGACGATCAGCTTGGTTTCGTGGAGGCATTCGAAATAGGCCATTTCCGGGGCGTAGCCGGCCTCGACCAGGGTTTCGAACCCGGCCTGGATCAGATGGGTGATCCCGCCGCACAGCACGGCCTGCTCACCGAACAGATCGGTTTCGCACTCTTCCTTGAAGTTGGTCTCGATGATGCCCGAGCGTCCGCCGCCAACGCCGCTGGCATAGGCGAGGGCAACGTCGTGGGCATTGCCGGTCGCGTCCTGGTGGACCGCGATCAGGCACGGCACGCCGCCGCCCTTGAGGTATTCGCCGCGGACGGTGTGGCCGGGGCCCTT
>CALCQB010000381.1 GCA_937897535.1 uncultured Novosphingobium sp.
CCGTTCGACCGCAACCCCGACGGCACGATCTACCAGCGCCCGTTCGGCGGCCACATGCAGAACATGGGCGAAGGCCCGCCGGTGCAGCGCACCTGCGCCGCGGCCGACCGCACCGGCCACGCCATGCTCCACGCGCTCTACCAGCAGAGCCTGAAGTACGACGCCGACTTCTTCATCGAATACTTCGCGATCGACCTGATCATGGAGAACGGGCAGTGCCGCGGCGTGATCGCGATGTGCCTCGATGACGGCACGATCCACCGCTTCCGCAGCCACGCGGTGGTGCTGGCGACCGGCGGCTATGGCCGCTGCTATTACACCGCGACCTCGGCCCACACCTGCACCGGCGACGGCGGCGGGATGGTGCTGCGCGCCGGGCTGCCGCTGCAGGACATGGAATTCGTCCAGTTCCACCCGACCGGGATCTACGGCGCGGGCGTGCTGATCACCGAAGGCGCACGGGGCGAGGGCGGCTACCTGACCAACTCCGAGGGCGAGCGGTTCATGGAACGCTATGCTCCCTCGGCCAAGGATCTCGCCAGCCGCGACGTCGTCTCGCGCTCGATGGCGCTGGAAATGCGCGAAGGGCGCGGGGTTGGACCGGATGGGGCCTACCTAAATCTCCACCTCGATCACATCGCGCCCGAAGTGCTGGCCCAGCGCCTGCCGGGGATCACCGAAAGCGGCAAGATCTTTGCCGGGGTCGACCTGACCCGCCAGCCGCTGCCGGTCTGTCCGACGGTGCATTACAACATGGGCGGCGTGCCGACCAACTACCACGGCGAAGTGATGACTATCGGCGCTGACGGGAACCCGGAAACGGTCGTCCCCGGACTGTTTGCGGTGGGTGAGGCGGCCTGCGTTTCGGTCCACGGAGCCAACCGGCTCGGCTCGAACTCGCTGATCGATCTGGTCGTGTTCGGCCGCGCCGCCGGGCACCGGCTCAAGCAACTGATCAAGCCGCAGACGGCGCACGCCGAACTGCCGAAGGACAGCGCCGATCTGGCGCTGACCCGGCTCGATCATTTCCGCCATGCCGATGGTGGCTCGCCGACCGCCGAAGTCCGGCTGGAAATGCAGCGGACCATGACCAAGGGCTGCGCGGTGTTCCGCGACGATGCGCTGATGGCCGAAGGCAAGGCCGCGCTCGGCAAGACTTACGAGCGGATGCAGGACATCAAGGTGACCGACCGCTCGCTGATCTGGAACTCGGACCTGATCGAGACGCTCGAACTCGACAACCTGATCGCCCAGGCGACGGTGACGATCCACGGCGCGCACAACCGCAAGGAATCGCGCGGCGCCCACGCTCACGAGGACTTCCCCGAGCGCGACGACAAGCAGTGGATGAAGCACACCGCCGCCTGGTTCGAAGGCTGGGGCGGCAAGGGCGGCGGCGTGAAGCTCGACTACCGCCCGGTGCACGAGTTCACGCTGACGGATGATGTGGAGTATATCAAGCCGAAGAAGCGGGTTTATTGAGGTGAATATACCGATCGGTCAGTGGAGTGGTAGCGATGCAACTCGGACGTTGACCGAGACGATCGTCAAGCTCAGTGAGGCATCGGAGCGTCAAACTAAAACGATGTTGCGCCTGACATGGGCCATTGCCATCATGACATTGGTTATGATTGTAGGCGTTGGTGTTCAAATTTGGATCGCGTTGCGCTAAAATTCAAACCAGCCTGCTTGAGGCTTGGTGTGAATAGTTTGGCGATAACCACAGACAAACGCGTCGCGAACGTCGGCTTTGACGATTATTGCCTGATTATCGTCTTACTGTAAGACCGAATAATTATTGCCTTTGGCCTAGTTCCCACACCTGTTGTATACGACACTCGCTCAATATCAGAACTGGCGCATTGCCAGGGCGAGATTTGGTATTCACTGACTTCACATCGAAGAGTACATCAGCACCGAAAGCCAGCTGCGCGGCACACCATGCGCCATGGCGGAAGATTCCAATGCGACGATTTTCTAAATGCTTCGCCAGATTTGTGAGCTGTGCAATAATAGCGCAGGGAATTGCAGAGGAGAGTTCTAATGGCTTCAGTCCCTGACAAAGAAACTCCAGAAGCGAAGGAGGGCCGCGAAGCGCGGGAAGCCGCAGATCGCGCTTCGGAGAGGGCTTCAGAGCGCCCGACCGTTGGAAATGTTGAGCGTGCCAAAGACGCACTTGACCGTTTGGCTGACTCCATCGGTGCGTCACCAAAAGGCGATAAGGCCAAAGACAAATCATCGAAAGAAGGTAAGGACAAGGGAAAGGGCAAGGATGATCCGAAGTAGACTTGGAATTCCGCGTTGCGGTGCACAATGGGGAAAACGCCAATTCCGGCAACAGGTGCAACAACCCCCAAACTTAATCCTCCCGCCACGTCTCTAGCTTCAAATGCTGCCCCGGATCGCGCGAGACGTGAATGATGTTCAGCACCTCCACTTCGTCTTTCGTCGCCAGAAAGTAAATGTGATGCATTCCGCTGCGCTTGCGGCGCAAGCCCGGATACACTTCATCATAAAGTGGATAGCGAAATGCTGAAACGCGAAGAGCTTTGATATCCGCCACCAAAGCCGCGGCATATCGCTTTGCTTGCGCAATACCCCAAGTCCGAAAGGTATAAGCTTCGACCTCATTGAGATCGGCGAGCGCGTCGGGGCGCCAGATCAGACTCCGCTTCATTCGCTGCCGAACTTGTCCTCAAACCAGCCATCGATATCGAACGGCCGGGCAGGCCCGCTATTCAGAGATTTCTGGATCATCGTCCGCAGCGCTTCGATCTTGGTGTCCTCTGACATATATTGCCGCATCGCCTCCCTCACCACTTCGCTGGTCGAGCCGAATTCGCCGCTCTCCACCTTGCGTTTGGCGAATTCGATGTAGGGGGCACCGAGGGCGATCGAGGTGTTCTTGCTGGCCATGGTGCCACGTTACCAAATATTGGTAACGCCATCAACCCATGCGCCAGCGCAGCCAATCCGGGGGCAATTCGGGATCGCGATTGACAGGTTTACCTGACATTATATTGTCGGCCCGGGTGGTAAGTGGGGGCAGTTTGTTCGCGCGCTGGTCGGCCGTTGGGAGCGAACATGGCTAATATCATTGGGGCAACCGGCAACGATATTCTGAGCGTCACCACGGGCAATGACGTGATTGCAGCTTGGTTCGGACCTGCTGGTCCAGGTCGACCTCGACGGCAACGGCACCGCCGACATGGAAATGATGCTGCTGGGTGCCGGCGCGCAGACCCTGGCCGTGACCAACTTCCTGTTCTGACCTGCCCGGTGCGTCACCATTGTGCCGGTTGACACGATAGACATCCGCCTCAAGTCTTAAATATTGTATCGAATCAGTAGCAAGGGGAATTCCATGCCGATTGGTGCCATTGCAGTTTCTGGCGACATCCAGATCAACGATCAGTTCGACGATAGCCCGTTCGGCAACGCTGCCACGATCGTGCACTTGCCGGGTGGCGGGTTCATGGTGTTCTGGTCGGAAGCGACTCCCAACGACACCTCGGGCGGTTGCGTGCAAGGCCGGGTGTTTGATGCCGATGGCGTGCCGGTTTCACCGCAGTTCGTCGCCAACACTTCGATCACCGGGAACCAGGGCGTGCCCAGCGCGACGCTGCTCGCCAATGGCAACGTCATGGTCGCCTGGACCGACTCGGGCCAAAATCCCGGTGATACAACCGGCGGCGGGGTGCGGGCGCAGGTCTTCGCGTCCAACGGCCAGCCGGTCGGCAGCGAATTTCTGGTCAACACCACAACCATCGGGACACAAAATTTTCCCAACAGTGTCGCGCTTGCCAACGGCAACGTGATGATCCTGTGGCAGGATGTGAGCCTGCTGGGCGGCGATGCCAGCGGCTTTTCGGTCAAGGGCCAGATCGTCGATGCGGCCGGGGCCAAGATCGGCGGTGAATTCCTGGTCAACACCCAGACCTTGAACAACCAGAATTTCCCACATGCGACCGTGCTGACCAACGGCAATGTGGTGGTGACCTGGCAGGACGCGAGCGGCACGCTGGGTGACACCTCGGCCAGCGTCAAGGCGCAGATCCTCGACGCGACCGGGGCAAAGGTCGGCGGCGAGTTCCTGGTCAACACCCAGACCACCGGAACCCAGAACGCGATGAGCGTTACCGCGCTGGCGAATGGCAACTTCATCGTCACCTGGCAGGATGCCAGCGGCACGCTTGGCGATACCAGCGGCACCAGCATCAAGGCGCAGATCTTCGATGCCGCCGGGGCCAAGATCGGCGCTGAATTCCTGGTCAACACAGTCACCGATCAGGGCCAGGCCAATCCGACGGTGACCGAACTGAGCGATGGCAGCATCGTGATCGCCTGGCGCGATAACGGCCCGGCCGGCACTGTGCCATTTCAGTTGATCCGCGCGCAGGTCCTCAATCCCGATGGCACCCACCGCGGCGACGAATTCATTGCGAGCGAACCGGGGGAAAACTTCATCGTTGGTCAGCCGGCGGTCGAGGACCTTGGCGACGGCCAGTTTGTGATCACCGCGACGCGCTCCATCTTGCAGGGTGGAACCCAGATATCGCAGGGCCTGCACGGGCAGATCTTCACCGTGCTCAACACTATCGCGGGTACCGCCGATGCCGACATTCTCAACGGGACTACGGGGGCCGATTCGATCGATGGGCTGGACGGCGCCGACGTCATCAACGGGCTTGGCGGTATCGACGTAATTGACGCCGGTGACGGCGACGATCAGGTCGACGGAGGCGAAGGCAATGACGTGATCATCGGGGATTTTGGCCACGACACGCTGCTCGGTGGCAACGGCAACGATCTGATTTTCGGCGATGATGGCAATGACAGCATCAATGGCGGTGCTGGCGACGATGAAATCCATGGCGGCACGGAAGACGATCAGATCGACGGCGGCAGCGGCAACAATCAGATTTTCGGCGATGACGGCAACGATACGATCGTTTCGACCGGCGGTACTGCCGGCGTGTTTGGCGGCAATGGTGATGATATCATCACCGCCAGCGGCTTCATCCTCAATGGCGAAGACGGTAACGACACGATTACCGCAACCGGCGGCGTCGTGTTCATGCAGGGCGGGCTGGGCGACGATACCCTGACCAACCTGTTCGGCTTCCTCGGCGGCAATCTTTATGGCGAACAGGGCAACGACATCCTGCGGATCGAGAACGCCAGCGGCAACTTCGCGATCGGCGGGGATGGCGACGACGACATAACGGTGATTGGGGTCGGCGGCTTTGGCTACAACACGGTGTTTGGCGACGCCGGCAACGATGTGATCCGGATATCGGGTTCGAGTGACATCTGGCTTGGCACTGGCGTCAACCGCGTGGTGATTCTTGCGGCTGGCGGCACTATCACCATCAACGATTTCAACGGCGGCGAAGCGGGCGACGTGATCGACCTCAGCATCTTCGGACCCAATCCGTTCGCGCCGGGTGGGCGGTTGACGCTAACTGGGACTGGGGGCGATGGCGCTGCCGCTATCGTCGATTCGGTGACGGGCATGCGGATCATGCTTGTTGGCGTGTCGGCTCCAAATCTCTCGTCATACAACCTTGGGGTCACCAATCCTGCGTTTGCGCCTGTCGATATGGCCATCCAGGGTACATTTGCCGACTTCCCGTCGCTTGATTGGCAGGATGAACTGGTCGGCGCCGATGGCAACGATACGATCCGCGGCTTCGGCGGTGCCGATTTGCTGTTCGGCGGTGGCGGGAACGACCTGCTCTTCGGCGGAGAGGGTGGCGATACGATGTTCGGCGGCACCGGGAACGATACACTGATCGGCGAAAGCGGCGCCAACTTCATGTTCGGCGAATCCGGTGACGACCGCATTGTTGTGTTCAACACGGATTCGGGGTCCTCGGTCGATGGTGGCAGCGGAACCGACACGCTGCAGGTGGCCGGACCGGTGACGCTGGCAAGCCTGGCGAGCATCGAAGCGGTCGAACTTCAGGCGGGCGCAGCGTTGCTGACCCTCTCGGGCAACCAATTCAGCAGCGGGCTTGCGTACAACACTATGCTTTCGGGCACCGGGTCGATCGTGGTCAACATGACCGCAGGAACCTATTTCTTTGCTTCCGCGATGACCGCCGCGTCCGGCTCTTCGGTGACTTTCACGGTCAACGGCAGCACCGACACCGACGTGATCAAGGCCGCACTGGGCGTAACCAACACGCTGAATGGCGGCGACGGCGCCGACCAGATCCGCGGCGGCAACCTCGCCGACATCATCGACGGCGGCAACGGCAACGACAAGATCACCGGGCTTGGCGGCGCGGAGCAGCTGACCGGCGGGGCAGGGGCGGATCAGTTCCGCTATCTGTTTGCGACCGATAGCGGCGTCGGTGCGGGCAACCGCGACGTGATTCTCGATTTCGTGAGCAGCAGCGACCGGATCGACTTCCGCGGACTCGACGCCAATCTGGCCCTGCCGGGTCGCCAGACGCTGAGCTTTACCGGAACAGCCGCGTTCAACGCGAACGGCGCGGGCGAAGTGCGCTATGAGGTTTCGGGCGGGGATCTGCTGGTTCAGGTCGATCTCGACGGCAACGGCACCGCCGACATGGAGATGCTGCTGCAAGGAGCCGGCGCGCACACCCTGAGCGGCACCGACTTCCTGTTCTGAGTGGAGGAAAACCCTACCGCCAGCGCAGCCGATCCGGGGTCAGTTCGGTCACCGACCGGGTCCCCATCAACTTCATGCCGCGTTCGATCTCGTCCTTGAGGATGCCGACCGCGCGCTCGACCCCGGCTTCGCCGGCGGCGGCGAGGGCATAGAGGTAGAGCCGCCCGCCCGAGGCCGCGGTGGCCCCGGCGCAGACCGCTTTCAGTGCATGGGTGCCGCGCCGGACCCCGCCGTCGCAGATGATCTCGATCCGCCCGCCGACCGCGTCGCGGATCTCCCGGACCTGGTCGAACGGTGAGCGGCTGCCGTCGAGTTGGCGGCCGCCGTGGTTCGAGAGCATGATCGCGTCGATCCCCATGTCGGCCGCGCGGCGCGCATCGGCGACGCTCATCACGCCCTTGAGCGCGAACTTCCCGCCCCAGTCGTCGCGGAGCTGCTCGGCCATTTTCCAGTCCATGTGCGGATCGAGCATGGTGTTGAAATAGCCGGCGATCGACACCGCCTCGCCGCTGCCTTCGCGCACGTGGGTGTCGAGGTTGGGCAGGGCAAACTTCTCACGGCAAACATAGTCGAGCGCCCAGCGCGGCTTGATCGCATAGCTTAGCGCCGAGGAAAGGGTGAACTTCGGCGGCGAGGTGAAGCCGCTGCGGGCGCAGCGTTCGCGCTTGCCCGAAACGATCGTATCGACCGTCAGCGCGATTGCATCGAACTTGGCCGCCTGGCAGCGCTCGATCATGGAGCGATTGAGCCCGCGATCCTTGTGGTAATAGAACTGGAACAGCTTGGGATTGTCCCCCATCGCCCCGATTTCCTCGATGCTGACCGTGGCCAGGCTCGAAATACCGAACCACAGCCCGTGGCGCTGGGCCACCCGGGCGACGGCGCGCTCGCCCTGCCAGTGGAACACCCGCTGCAGCGCCGTGGGGGAAAGCATCAGCGGGAGCGCGCTGGTGCGGCCCAGGATCGAGCAGCTGGTGTCGATCTCGCCCACCCCCGCCAGCACGTCGGGGACCAGATCGCAATCGGCATAGGCCGCGGTGTTGCGGGCCTTGGTCAGTTCGTCGTCGGCGGCGCCGTCGATATAGTCGAACACCGGCCAAGGCAGGCGCTGTTTGGCGAGCAGACGAAAATCGTCGATGTTGTGGCAATCGGTCAGGCGCATGGCTGCCGGTTACACCAGCCGCCGCAGCGCCGCAACCAATCACATGCGATCAAATTCAGTCAGAATTACGCCGCTAGCGCATCAGCGCATCGCAGACCGAATCGTCGGCGCTCTGCATCCCCTTGCGCAGCCATTCCATCCGCTGGGCGCTGGTCCCATGGGTAAAGCCTTCGGGGCTGGCGCGGCGGCCGGCGTTGCGCATCAGCGTATCGTCGCCGATCGCGTTGGCGGCGTTGAGCCCGCTTTCCATGTCGCCCGGTTCGAGCCGGTCGCGGTTCTTGGCGGCCCAGACCCCGGCGTAGCAATCGGCCTGCAGTTCCAGCCGGACCGACAGGGCATTGGCCCGCTGCGGGTTCTGCGATTGCAGGCTGCGGATCTGGTCGGACACGCCGGTCAGCTTCTGGATGTGGTGGCCGTATTCGTGGGCGATCACATAGTCGCGGGCAAACTTGCCGCGCGCGCCCATCTCGCGGTCCATCTGCTCGAAGAAATCGGTGTCGAGGTAGATCCCCTGGTCGGCCGGGCAATAGAACGGCCCCATCGCGCTCTGCGCCGCGCCGCAGCCCGAGCGGCCCATCTGCGAATAGAACACCAGCTTGGGCGCCTTGAACGGCACTTGCGCGGCGGTGAACACCGGCGCCCAGGTCTTGTTGAGTGAGGACAGCGCGTTGCACATCTGCAGGCTGTTCTCATCGGTCCGGCAACTGTCGCCAACCCCGCCGCCGCCCGGTGCGGGCAGCTGCTGGGTCGGGGCCTGGGTCTGCTCGAGCCCGCCGATCATCTGCGCGGGATCGACCCCGAACACGAAATAGCCGATCAGCGCGATCACCAGGGTGCCGCAGCCGATCTGCCCGCCGCGCCCGCCCGGCAGACCGCGGCCGCCGCCGCGCTGGTCTTCGACATTGATGGCGTTGGGATCGAATTCATCGAGACGCATTGGCGGACCCTCCAAGCAGGCTGGACAAACAGGCACCCAGCCGCAATGGCCAGGCTATACCCTATTGCCCAAGTGTTTGGAGTCGAGAATGTTCCTGTCGGGAAAGCGCGCGCTGATAACGGGTTCCACTTCGGGGATTGGGCTGGCGATCGCCCGTTCGCTTGCCGCCGAGGGTGCCGCGGTGGTCCTGTCGGGCTTTGGCGAGGAAGCCGCGATTGCCGCGCTGTGCGAGGAACTCGGCGCAGTTCACGTCCCCGGAGACCTGGCGCAGCGCGCAGGGGTCGAGGCGCTGATGGCCGGGGCCGGACCGATCGACATCCTGGTCAACAATGCGGGTATGCAGCACGTCGCCCCGGTCGAGGATTTCCCGGTCGACAAGTGGGACACGATCATCGCGCTCAACCTGACCGCGGCGTTCGATGCCTGCCGTCTGGCGATCCCGCACATGAAGGCCGCGGGGTGGGGGCGGATCATCAACACCGCCAGTGCCCACTCGCTGACCGCGTCGCCGTTCAAGGCGGCTTACGTTTCGGCCAAGCACGGGCTCAACGGGCTGACCAAGACCCTGGCGCTGGAACTGGCGACCTTCAACATCACCGCCAACTGCATCAGTCCGGGCTATGTCTGGACGCCGTTGGTCGAAAACCAGATCCCCGATACCATGGCGGCCCGCAACCTGACCCGCGAGCAGGTGATCAACGATGTGATGCTGGTCCGCCAGCCGACCCGCAAGTTTGTTCAGCCTTCGGACATCGGCGAAATGGCTGTGTTCCTGTGCCGTGATGCAGCCTCCAACATCACTGGCGCCAACATCAGCATGGATGGCGGCTGGACGGCGGAGTAGCGAGGCAGTGTAACATTCCTGCAACCGCGGCTGGCAATCGCGCGTTGATGACAGCGATAACTTGCCGGATGTTGCCGGAGGGATGATAGTGCGGCGATGAAGCGTTTCTGGCGAGCGATAAACCGAGCCACTGCCGCATTGCTCGCGGCCTCGCTGGCGTTCGCCCCGCTCGCCGCGGCCAAGCCGAACAAGGCCCGGATCGAGCTTGAAGGGCAATTGCGGGCGCACATTACGGAATTGGCCAGTGATGCCTATGACGGCCGCGAGCCCGGGACCGACGGCGAGGGCAAGACCCTGCGCTATATCGGCAAGCAATGGTTCGACATCGGCCTGCAATCGGGCACCAACGATCCGGCGCATCCGTGGTTCGCCCCGGTCACGCTGGTCGCGCGCGAGCCCGATGCCAGCCGGGCCTTCTTCACGCGCAAGGGCAAGCGGCTTTATGCACCGGCCGGCTCGGTGCTGGTGCTGACCTCGGGCAAGCGCGGCCTGATCGAAAACGCCCCGGTGATCTTCGTGGGCAAGGGCGCCGTCATTCCGCCGCGCGCCGAACTGGCCGGGCGGGTGGCGCTGCTGCTCGATGGCGGGATCGACAATTCGGACCGGCAGAACGCGCTGCTCAAGGGCGGGGCATCGGCGGTGCTGACCGTGCTCGACGGTGATCGCAGCCTGGAAAACGTCACCAATCATCGCACCCGCAAGGGCTATGCCCTGGCCGGAGACGCGCTCGGCGGCGATCTTGAGGGGTTCATCACGCCCGAGGCGCTGAACGGCGTGCTGGCCGGGGCCGGGCTCGATACCACCAAGCTTCAGGGCCAGGCGGCGGCAACGGATTTTGCCGCGCGGTCGCTCGATCTGGCGGTCTCGCTCGAGGCTACCACCCGCGAAACCCGGATCAAGACCCACAACGTGATCGGCAAGCTGGCGGGCAAACGGCCCGAACTCGGCGCGGTGCTGCTGTTGGCGCACTGGGACCATTTCGGGACCTGCGCCGAGCCTCCGGCCGAGGACCTGATCTGCAACGGCGCGGTCGACAACGCCAGCGGGGTGGCGGTGCTGACCGAGGTTGCGCGGCGTCTGGCCAAGGGGCCGCCGCTCGATCGCGATGTCTATTTCATGGCGACCACCGGCGAAGAGATCGGCTTTCTGGGGGTCGAGGCTTTTGCCGACAACCCGCCGCTGCCGCTGGGCAATATCGTGGCGGCGTTCAACATCGATACCGTCGCACTGGTCCCGGCGGGGCGGCCGTTCGGGGTGATCGGCAAGGGGATGACCCCGCTCGATCCCTATATCGCCGCCGCGGCCAAGGCCGATAAGCGCAAGCTGGCCGACAACGACGCTGGCAACGCCTTCGTCCGCCGCCAGGACGGCTGGGCGCTGATGAAGCACGATGTGCCGGCGGTGATGATCTCCAGCTCGTGGTCGGATATCGCGGTCGTGGAGAAGTTCATGGACGGCGATTACCACCGCCCCGGCGACCAGGTCAGCCGCGGGCTCGAGCTGGGCGGGGCGGCCGACGACGTCGAGTTTCTGACCGTCTTGGCCCGCTGGTTCGGCGATCCCCGGAAAGTGCCGTTCGCGCGGAACTAGCCCCCTAGCTTATCCTTGGGCCTGCGGTTACATGGGCCGCCACGAATCGACCTGCGCAAAAGGGCAGCTGGCACCATGGATATCCCTCTCGGCCTGACTTACGACGACGTCCTGCTGCGGCCGGCCGAGTCCGACATCCTCCCCTCGATGGCCGATACCCGGACTTTTCTGACCCGCGAGATCTCGCTCAACATCCCGGTGATCTCCTCGGCGATGGATACCGTGACCGAAGCTGACATGGCAATCGTCATGGCGCAACTCGGCGGGATCGGGGTGCTCCACCGCAACCTGACGGTCGAGGAACAGGTCGCTGCGGTCCGCGCGGTCAAGCGCTTCGAGAGCGGCATGGTGGTCAACCCGATCACGATTGGACCCGATGCGACCCTGGGCGAGGCCCGCGCCTTGATGGAAACGCACCGCATTTCCGGCATTCCGGTGGTTGAGCGCGGCGGCAAGCTGGTCGGGATCCTGACCAACCGCGACGTCCGCTTTGCCGCCAATCCGGCCCAGCCGGTTCGCGAGCTGATGACGCACGAGAATCTCGCCACGGTTCGCGCCGGGGTCAGCCAGGACGATGCCCGCACGCTGCTCCACGCCCGCCGGATCGAGAAGCTGCTGGTGGTCGATGAGAATTTCCACTGCACCGGACTGATCACGGTCAAGGACATGGAACGCGCGATCACCTATCCCGAGGCGACCAAGGACGCGACCGGGCGACTGCGGGTCGCCGCCGCGACCACCGTGGGCGACAAGGGGTTCGAGCGAACCGAGGCGCTGCTCGATGCCGAATGCGACGTGGTGATCATCGACACCGCGCACGGCCATAACAAGGACGTCGCCCGCGCGGTCGAACGGATCAAGAAGATCTCCAACTCGGCCCAGATCATCGCCGGCAATGTCGCTACCTATGAAGCGACCCGGGCACTGATCGATTCGGGCGCCGACGGGGTCAAGGTCGGAATCGGACCGGGATCGATCTGCACCACCCGCGTCGTCGCCGGGGTCGGCGTACCGCAACTTACCGCGATCATGGAATCGGCGCGCGCTGCGGCCGAGAACGGCGTGCCGATCATCGCCGATGGCGGGCTGCGCACCTCGGGCGATGCCGCCAAGGCGCTGGCCGGCGGGGCCTCGACGATTATGGTCGGTTCGATGCTGGCCGGGACCGAGGAAGCGCCGGGCGAGACCTTCCTGTTCCAGGGCCGGGCCTACAAGAGCTATCGCGGCATGGGCTCGGTCGGGGCGATGGCGCGCGGCAGCGCCGATCGTTATTTCCAGCAGGACATCAAGGACCAGATGAAACTGGTCCCCGAAGGGATCGAAGGCCAGGTGCCTTACAAGGGGCCGGCCAAGGACGTGGTCCACCAGCTGGTCGGCGGGATCAAGGCGGCGATGGGCTATACCGGCAGCGCCACGATCGAAGACCTGCGGACCCGCGGGCAATTCGTGCGGATCACCGGCGCGGGCCTGAAGGAAAGCCACGTCCACGACGTGACGATCACCCGCGAGGCGCCGAACTACAAGCTGTGACCCCGCAGGCGCGCGTCCAGGCCGGGATCGACATTCTCGATCTGATCATCGCTGCCGCAAATGGCGGCGGGGCGAGTGCGGACCGGATCGTCGCGGACTGGTTCAAGACCCGGCGATTTGCCGGCAGCAAGGACCGCCGCGCGGTGCGCGAGCTGGTCTATGGCGCGATCCGCGTCTGCGGCGAAGTGCCGGTCAGTGGCCGCGCGGCGATGTTGCGGCTGGCGCAGGACGTTACTGCGTTGCCGGTCCTGTTCGATGGCCAAGGCCACGGTCCGGCCCCGATCGAACCGGGCGAGCCGGTGGCCGATGGCGGCACCGCTCCGGCCTGGCTGCTGGCACTGCTGGCGCAAAGCGGGATCGAAGGCGCGGCGGCGGGGGCGCTGCTCGGCCGGGCCCCGCTCGATATCCGGGTCAACGCGCTGCGGGCCGACCGCGCCACGATTGACTTGCCTGAGCCGGGCGAGCCGCTCGCCGCACCGCAGGGCCTGCGCTACGCTTCCGGGACCGCGGTCGAGCAATGGGATCCCTACCAGCTCGGTCTGATCGAAGTGCAGGACGGCGGTTCGCAGCTGGCCTGCCTCGCGGTTCAGGCCCAGCCCGGCGAGACCGTGATCGATCTGTGCGCCGGGGCC
>CALCQB010000382.1 GCA_937897535.1 uncultured Novosphingobium sp.
GCGATGCCGAAGTCGGCGATCTTCACGCGGCCCTTCGAGTCGAGCAGGATCAGCAGGTGATTGGTGCGGCCGGCGACCGAGGTCAGGTATTCGTCGCCGGTCTTGTACGACAGCCCCTGGACATCGACCTCGTGGCCCTTGGCGGCGCGAATCCAGCCGGCCTTGGACAGCACCACGGTGATCGGCTCGCTGGGCAGGATCTCGGTCGCTTCCAGCGCCACGGCTGGCGCGCGGGCGACCAGCGGGCAGCGGCGGTCGTCGCCGTACTTCTTGGCGTCCTCGTCGATCTCCTTGCCGACCAGGTTCTTCAGCTTGACCTCCGAGGCCAGCAGGTCTTCGAGCTTGTCGCGTTCCTTGGCCAGCTCGTCCTGCTCGCCGCGGATCTGCATCTCCTCGATCTTCTGCAGATGGCGCAGGCGCAGGTCGAGAATCGCGGTGGCCTGGAGGTCGCTGAGGCCGAAGCGGCGCATCAGCTCGGCGTGCGGGTCTTCCTCGAAGCGGATGATCCGGATCACCTCGTCGATGTTGAGGAAGGCGATCAGCAGGCCGTCGAGGATGTGCAGCCGCTCGTTGACCTTGTTCAGCCGGTGCTCGAGGCGGCGCTTGACCGTCGCCACCCGGTAGACCAGCCACTCGCCGAGGATTTCCGGCAGGTTCTTGACTCGCGGCCGGCCATCGAGACCGATCATGTTCAGGTTCACGCGCACCGACTTTTCGAGATCGGTGGTCGCGAACAGATGGGTCATCAGGGCTTCGACATCGACCCGGTTCGAGCGCGGGATGATGACGATGCGGGTCGGATTCTCGTGATCGGACTCGTCACGCAGATCCTCGACCAGCGGCAGCTTCTTGGCCCGCATCTGCTCGGCGATCTGCTCCTGGATCTTGGCCGGCGACACCTGGTGCGGCAGCTGGGTGATGACGATGTTGTCGTCCTCGCGCTCCCAGCGGGCGCGCATCCGCACCATGCCGTTGCCCGAGTCATACAGCTTCCGCAGCTCGGCGCGCTCGCTGATGATTTCGCAGCCGGTCGGGAAGTCCGGACCGGGCAGCACTTCCATCACCTCGTCGAGCGTGGTCGCCGGGTTCTTCAGCAGCAGCTGGCAGGCGGCCGCGAGTTCGCGCAGGTTGTGCGGCGGAATGTTGGTGGCCATGCCGACGGCGATGCCGCCAGCGCCGTTGACCAGCATGTTCGGGAAGCGGGCGGGAAGGACGGTTGGCTCGCGGTCCTTGCCGTCGTAATTGTCCTGGAAATCGACCGTGTCCTTGTCGATATCCGCCAGAAGGAAGGCGGCGGGCTTGTCCATCCGCACTTCGGTATAGCGCATGGCCGCCGCGTTATCGCCGTCCATCGACCCGAAATTGCCCTGACCGTCGAGCAGTTTCAGGCTCATCGAAAACGGCTGCGCCATCCGGACCAGCGCGTCATAGATCGCGCTGTCACCATGCGGGTGGTATTTGCCCATCGTATCGCCCACCGGACGCGCCGATTTGCGGTAAGCCTTTTCGTGGTTGTTGCCGCTTTCGTGCATCGCAAACAGGATGCGCCGGTGCACCGGCTTCAACCCGTCGCGCAGGTCAGGAATGGCGCGGCTGACGATCACGCTCATCGCGTAATCGAGGTATGCCGTCTTCATCTCGTCGGCGATCGACCGCTGCTGTCCGGTCCATGTCGACTTCGGGCCGGTTTCCGGTGCGGAATCGTCTGTGTTTTCAGGGGTTTCGGGCGTATCGGTCACGGGGGCCGGGCCTTCCTGCAAGGGATCAAGATATTGTTGACCGAACCTTACACCATCGCGGATATGGGGTGCAATGCCCGCCAGACCCGCCTTTTGGCAGCCACCCCGCTACAGTGACAACATATTGTTTTTGTTGAACAATAAATCGAAAAGCGGCACAGTTTGCGGACGGCAACCAGAACAGGGAAAATCCCCGTGGAGCAGCGCACCCTCACCGACACCGAAAAGATGCTCAAAGGCTACGGCCTCACAACGGCCGAGCTTTACTATCGCATCCCCGATTACCGCAACGTTCTCAACAGCTTCGTCTGGCAAACCTACGATCTCGCCCCCGATTACCCCGAACTTTTCCGCTTCATCGAATTCTGGCAGGAAAAGATCGAAGGCCCGCTCCACTCGGTCCGCTTCACGCATCGCAAGCTGATCGCACCGGGCGAATGGCGCAACGTGGTGGGCGAATTCCGGCTGCATTAGAACGGAATTTCTGCGCGCAGAAGATTTCTGCTCACGCCCGCGTCGGCCGGTCGAACACCTTGCGCCCCATCAGGCTGGCGACCAGACCGTACTTGGACCAGAGCGGCTTGACGTTGCGGACCTTCTTGAGGTCGCGGCCGATGGCGCCCTGGCGCCGAGCCTGACCGCGATCCTGTCGCCGTTCGACCCGCTCATCATCCAGCGCAAGCGCACCGAACTGATCTTCGGCTACAGCCACAAGTTCGAGGCCTATGTGCCGAAGCCGAAACGTGTTTTCGGCTACTTCGCGCTTCCCGTTCTGGTGGGCGATGAGATCGTCGCCGCCAAGCGAGACGCAGGCGCAGCGGCGCCGACGCCCTCCCCTGGGCGGCGGCAGAGGGCGGGGACTCGGAACAGATCGAGGCGGAGCGGGCCGCATGGGGCACGGCCGGGGTCGGCGCGGGGGCGGGGATCCTGATCCTCGACACCCGGACCGAGGCTTTGACGGGCGCCTATACCAACCTTGCCGCAGGCAGCCTTGCCATCGACGCCGCCGGCGCCTGGAGCTACACCGCTTCGTCGGCGCACAACGAGTTCATTGGCGGTACGACCTATTCCGATGTCTT
>CALCQB010000383.1 GCA_937897535.1 uncultured Novosphingobium sp.
CTACTTCAAGTACGACAACACCTTGGTCGGGTTCTTCGGGTTCGGGCGTGACCCGGCCGGCAATTATTCGATCACGCCGTACAACGCCTCGGGCTCGTCGCGCACGGGTGTTGCCGGGTGCTTCACCACTACCGGCTCGCGCCTGCGCCCGGTGGCCGGAACGCCGGGTGTCACGCTCGCAGCGCCGGTCGTGGCGGGAAGCCCCTGTACCAACCTGGGGGTATGGAACGGCACCGGTGTGGATCCGGTCCAGGCCAAGGATGACGGGTTCACCTGGCGCGCCAACCTCAACTACAAGCCCAACAGCGATCTGCTGCTTTATGCCACGGCGTCGAAGGGCTTCCGGCCGGGCGGGATCAACCGCCGCGCCGACGTCGCGCCCTATGCCTCGGACTTCCTCTACAACTTCGAGCTCGGCTGGAAGGCCACGCTCGCGCCGGGGTTCCGGATCAACGGCGCGATCTATCAGCAGAACTGGAAGAAGTTCCAGTTCAGCTTCCTCGGCGCGAACAGCTTCACCGAGATCCACAACGGCCCCGATGCGCGGATTCGCGGGATCGATATCGACGTTGCCTACAACCGCGGGCCGCTCAGCCTGCAGGTCGCGGCGGCCTATACCGATGCCAAGATGACCAAGAACCTGTGCGATATCGATGACCCGACCTACACCTGCACCGGGGCGGGCAACTCGATTGCTTCGCCGGCGGGCACCCGCCTGCCGGTTACGCCGAAGTTCAAGGTTTCGGGCACCGCGCGCTACACCGCCGAGCTTAGCGGCACGACCAAGGCCTATGGCCAGATCAATGCTGCCTACCAAAGCTCGGCCCCCAGCGAAGTCCGCGCCGGACCCGCCGCGATCATCGGCGATCTGCCCGAATTCGCGACGGTCAATCTCGCACTCGGGGTCGATTTCGACAAGCTCAACATTGAGCTGTTCGCCTCCAACGTGTTCGACGAACGCGGCCAGCTTTCGCGCTTCCTGCAATGCGGCCAGTGCGGCCAGCGGCCCTATGTGGTGCCGATCCTGCCGCGCACGATCGGGCTGCGCGCCGGGATCGAATTCTGATCCGACCGCGAAGGATAGCTTGAAATGCGCCCCGGACCCTCGCGGTTCGGGGCGTTTTTCATTCCGGTAGCTTGCAGATTTCCACCCACCGCGCGCCGACCAGTTCGGCCAGCCGCCGGGGCTCCACTTCGACCGAGCTGGTCCGGCTGCCCGCCGCTGGAAACACCGTCGGGTAAGCCAGCAGCGAGCGATCGGCGAGGATCGGCAGGTCGCTGGCCAGCCCGAACGGGCAGACCCCGCCGACTGCATGGCCGGTCAGGGCCAGCGTGGTTTCCGGATCGAGCATCCGCGGGCGTCCGCCGAGTTCGGCCTTGCACCGGGCGTTATCCAGCCGTGCCTCGCCGCGCGCGAGCAGCAGGTAAACCGTCTCGCCGACCTTGAACGCCAGGGTCTTGGCAATCCGCCCCGGCTCCACGCCAAGCACTTCAGCCGCCTCTGCCACGGTCGCGGTTGAGCGCGAATGGTCGATCAGCTTGAGGTCCGGCGCATGTTCGGCCAGCCAGGCCAGCACGCTCTCGGCACTCACTGCGCCAGTTCCCTGACCAGCGCCCGTGCGGCGGCGGTGACGTCGGCCCAGGTATCGAGAAAGCCGTCCTCGTCACCGTACCACGGATCGGTCAGCGCCTCACCCTCGCGCCCCGGCACCAGATCGAGCAACAGCGCCAGCTGCGCGGAGTGACCCGCCGGGGCAAGCCGTTCAAGGTTGCGGAGATTGGCATGGTCGGCCGCAAGTATATGCGTGAAGCGGGCAAAGTCGGCCGCACTCGCCTGCCGTCCGCGATAGCCGGAGATGTCGATGCCGAATTTCGCCGCCGTGCGGATTGCGCGCGGATCGGGCGGCTCACCGACATGATAATCGGCGGTTCCGGCCGAATCTACAGTGCACTTCAGGTTGGCCTTTTTCGCTTCGGCGCGGAACGCCGCCTCGGCCAGCGGCGAGCGGCAGATATTGCCCAAGCAGACGAACAGCACTGCCGGTTCAGGCATCGCCATCCCCGAACCTCTCGAGCCGAAATGCGGCGGACAGATACTCGTCAGCCGCGGCTTTCAGCTTGGGTTCCTTGGCAAAGGCGTCGGCCGGAAGCGGGGCCTGATCGAAGGCATGCAGCAACGTCCACAGCGCAAACCGGCGGCCCGGTTCGCGCTCGACCCCGAAGCCGATCCTGAGCTTTTCGAGCGCGCGGTCGAATTCGGTCTCGGTCAGCGTGGCGGGATCGTCGGTACCGAAGAAGTGGTGGATCAGGGCTTCGAGGTCCATCGAATTACAGCCAGCCCAGCGCCTGCGCCGCCCACAACGCGCCGCCGCCTGCCGCGACAGCAACGGCATAGCCCAGCCAGCCGCTGCGCCCGCGCCCCTTGCGCTCCCACACCAGTTCGACCTCCGGCAGCGGTGGGGCTTCGGGCGCGCCGCCCTTGGCCGGGAACTTCTCCTCGATCCGCCGGACCAGGTCGGGCAGCCGCAACAGCGTCTCGGCATCCTTGCGCAGCCGCTCGGCAATCGCCGCTTCGGGGCCAAGCTCGTCGCGAATCCATTCGCGGACATAGGGCGCGGCGACGTCCCACATGTTGATCGCAGGGTCGAGCTGGGTCGCGAGTCCCTCAACCATCACCATCGTCTTTTGCAGCAGCAGCAGGTGCGGCTGCGTCTGCATGTCGAATTCGCGGGTGATCGCGAACAGCGAATCGAGCATCTGCCCGACCGACAGTTCGCTGACCGGACGGCCGCGGGTCGGCTCGCCCACCGCGCGGAGCGCGGTCGCGAATTCGTCGACCGAGTGATAGCTCGGCACATATTGCGCTTCGAAATGGATCTCGGCGACGCGGCGGTAGTTGCCGGTGGTCAGGCCATAGAGGATCTCGGCCAGCCACAGCCGGGCGCGGCGGTCAATCCGGCCCATGATCCCGAAATCGATCGCAGCGATGGTCCCGTCGGCCTGCACGAACAGGTTGCCCTGGTGCATGTCGGCATGGAAAAATCCGTGGCCGATCGCCTGGCGCAGGAAGGTCAGCACCAAATGCTCGGCCAGGGCAGGCAGATCGTGCCCGGCGGCGCGCAGGGCATCGGTCTCGTTGATCTTGATCCCGTCGATCCAGTCGATCGTCAGCACCTTGCCATTGGTGCGGTCCCAGTCGATCCCGGGGACGCGGTAGCCCTCGGTCGAGGCCATCTTCTCGGCCAGTTCCGAGGCCGAGGCCGCCTCGCGCCGCAGGTCGAGCTCGCGCAGGGTCCAGCGCTTGAAATTGGCGATCACCAGCCGCGGCCGCAGCCGGGCCGGTTCGCCGCCCAGCGCTTCAAGATGCGCGGCGGCCCACTCGTAGGTCTGGATATCGTCGCCGAATTTCTCGCGGATCCCGGGGCGCAGCACCTTGACCGCAACCGTCTTGCCCTCGGTCGTGACCGCGCGGTGGACCTGCGCGATCGAGGCAGCGCCGATCGGCTCTTCCTCGACCGAGGCGTAGAGACTCTCGAGCGGCTTGCCGAAGCTGGCTTCGATCTCGCGCCGGATCGCCGCGAAGGGCACCGGCGGCAGACTGTCCTGCAGCAGCAGCAGGTTGTGCGCGGCGGCATCGCCGACGATGTCGGGCCGGGTGGCGAGCGTCTGCCCCAGCTTGATCGCGGCTGGACCGATCGCCTGGAACGCCCCGGCATAATCAGGCGCGGCCGGCTGAAACGTGCCGAACCGCGCGACCCGCACCAGGCGGCGGACCTGCGGCGGGGTGTTGGGATCGCGCTCGATCCCGCGCAGCGCGCCGTGCCGGGCAAGCGTCCGGCCCCAGCGCAGCAAGCGCAAGATATGCGTCGCGGGGCGGGTCACTTCAGATTTTCCACCCCGAATGGATCGCGACCAGTCCGCCGAGGATCGGCTCGACCCGGGTGTTCACGAACCCGGCGCTGCGGATCATTCTTTCAAATTCAGGCATGGTCGGAAACCGGCGGATCGATTCGATCAGGTAGCGATAGCTTTCGGCATCGCCGGCGATGGCCTGGCCGATCTTCGGCACCAGTTTGTGCGAATAGGCGTCATAGGCTTCCTTGAAGCCGGGCCATTCGGTGGTCGAGAATTCCAGGCAATAGAACCGCCCGCCATGCTTGAGCACGCGGTAAGCCTCGGCCAGTGCGGCATCGATCCGGGTGACGTTGCGGATCCCGAACGCGATGGTGTAGCCATCGAAGAACCGGTCCGGAAAGCTCAGCTCCTCGGCGTTCTGGCGCGACCAGACCAGCGAATCGAGGCCCTTGTCCATCGCGCGCTCGATCCCGACGTCGAGCATGTCCTGGTTGATATCCGACACTGTGATGGTCGCGCCGTGAGCGGCCATGCGGAAAGCGATGTCGCCGGTGCCACCCGCCATGTCGAGGATCTGCTCGCCCGGCTGCGGTTTGACCCGGCGGACGAACTTGTCCTTCCACAACCGGTGCATGCCGACCGACATCGCGTCGTTCATCACGTCGTACTTCTTGGCGACGCTGGAAAACACCGCGCCGACCTTCTCGGTCTTCTCCTCGGGAGAGACCTCTTCGTAACCGAAGGATACTGTATCGCTCATGGCACCGCGCCTTAGCGACAAGCCGGGCGCGGTGGAAGTGAAGACTCTGTGTCCGCCTGACGGCGGTGCGGAAAAGCCGTCCGGCTTTTCCTGGCCTGGCCGGCCCGCTCCCCCGGCCCGACCACCCACAGGGTACCTTATCGGGTGGTTGGGCCGGGGGAGCGGGCCGGCCAGGCCAAGCTGATCGCGGATGCGATCAGCGCACCATCAACCAGCGGGCGGGGCGAACATGTAGGGCATCAGGTGACCGAGGAAGTTCTGCTTGCCGAGCGGCACGCCGTTGGCCCGCAGGATCGCATAGGTCATTGCGGCGTGGAAATAGAAGTTCGGCAGGGCAAAGCCGGTCAGGAAAGTCTGACCGTCGAACTTCACGCCGCCGCCATTGGGAAAGGTGATCACGATCTCGCGGGCCGCGCCGGCGTCGTAGGCGGCGGGATCGACGCCTTGCAGATAGGCGATGGTCTTGTCGCAGCGCGCCTGCAGTTCGGCGAAGGTCTTTTCCTCGTCGGGCATGGCGGGTGCTTCGGTCCCGGTCATCCGCGCACCGGCGCCCTTGGCGGCGTCCGAGGCGATCTGGATCTGGCGGGCCAGCGGGAACATGTCATCGGTCAGCCTGGCCTCGAGCAGGGCGGCCTCGTTGCCGTTGGTGGCGGCCAGGTCGAGCCAGGACTTGATGTTGTTCAGCATGCCGATGAAGGCCGGAACCGAAGTAGCGTGAAGCGAAGCGGACATGTGCATTCTCCCGGGATGCAGTTTTGATTGGGATCAGTCGTAGCGACCGGGCTTTTGGGTTTCAATCAGAAACGGATTGTCTGGCCGCTTCGCTCGCCTTAACCAGCCGCCATGCCGGAGCTTCCTGAAGTCGAAACCACTGTGCGCGGCCTGGCGCGCTATCTCGATGGTGCGCGCCTGGCGCGGGTCGAGCCACGCCGCGCCGATCTGCGCCGCCCGTTCCCACAGGATCTGGTCCAGGTGTTGACCGGGGCGACGGTCACCGGGCTGTCGCGCCGCGCCAAATACGGCCTGATCCATACCGACCGCGACCGGACCATGGTCTTTCACCTCGGCATGTCAGGACGTTGGCGAATCGAGCCGGAGGAACTGGGCAAGCACGATCACCTGGTGCTGGAAACCGCCAGCGGCCACGTGCTGGCGCTGTGCGATCCGCGCCGGTTCGGCTCGGTCGACCTGGTCGAAACCGCCCGGCTCGACCAATGGCCCGCGTTCGCCGCGCTCGGACCGGAGCCGCTGGGCGAGGCATTGACCGCCGCGCACCTCAAGACCGCGCTCAGCGGACGCAGCGCGGCGATCAAGCTGATGCTGCTCGACCAACGGATCGTTGCGGGTCTGGGCAACATCTATGTCTGCGAGGCGCTGTTCCGGGCCGGGATCGATCCGCGCAAGTCCGCCGGGCAGGTTACGGGGCCCGCGCTCGCCCGGCTGGTGCCGCAGATCAAGGCCGTGATCGGCGAAGCGATCGAGGCCGGTGGATCGACCCTTCGCGATTATGCCCAGGTCGATGGCGAGCTGGGCTATTTCTCCAAGCGGTTCGACGTCTATGACCGCCACGATCAGGCCTGCACCCGCTGCGGGGTCCCGGTCCAGCGTTTCGCGCAAGGCGGCCGGAGCACCTGGTTCTGCGCGAAGTGCCAGAAGTGAGCCACTTCGCTTGACGATTCGGGTAAGCGCAGTTAAGGGCCGCGCTTCCTGCGGACTCGACTCAGGTCGGAACCCCGCATTTGCACGAGAGATTCAAGGACGAACATGGCCAATACGCCGCAAGCCAAGAAGCGCATCCGCCGCAATGACCGCCGCGCGGAAATCAACGGCAACCGCATGAGCCGGATCCGTACCTTCGTGAAGAAGGTCGAATCGGCGCTGGCCGGTGGCGACAAGACCGAAGCCGCCGAAGCGCTCAAGGCAGCGCAGCCGGAACTGGCCCGCGGTGTTGCCCGCGGCGTGCTGCACAAGAACACTGCGGCGCGCAAACTGTCGCGCCTGACCAAGCGAGTTGCTTCGCTCTGATTCGCTTGCCGCGAAGCGATTCGCGGGACGAAAACGGAACGAAACAAGGCAAGGGCCCCCGGCAATCCGGCGGGCCCTTTTGCTTGTGCGGTGTGCCCCGGATTGCTGCGGCGCACTAACCCAAGAATTCCGGCGATTCGCATTGGCAGACCGCCTAAAACCCCTGATTTTCCGCAGTTTTCCGGGGGATGCGGGGAAATCTGGGGGTCCGATAGAGTCAAGGATATTTATTTCAGTTTTTTTACCATGACCGCCTTGCTCTCGCGGCGGAACCGTTCATAAAAACATCACGCCCGGCGCCAATCGGCTCACCGGGCACCACATCAAAAACCAGGTTCTGGGATCGGCAATCGGGCGGCCGGTGCAATGGGCTGTGTCAACAGGCACGCCTGACGGGGCATTACGTGCGGGGGCGTTACTACGTGACGGGAACGGGTATGGACGGAATGCAAGGCAGGCCGTCCGCTTCAGAGAAATCGGACGAAGAACGCGTGCGCGACGAGCAGGATGCGCTCGATCTGGCGGCGGACTGGGCCGACATCAGCCAGGGCTTGCGCAAGGATCTTGGGCAGCAGCTGCACAGCCAGTGGATCAGACCGGTCCAGCTGGGCAGTTTCTGCAAGGTTTCGGGTACGCTCGATCTGTTCCTGCCAACAGAATTCAGCGCCAACTGGGTGGCGGATCGCTTTGCCGACCGGCTCTCGCTGGCCTGGAAGATCGCCCGGCCCGATGTCCGCAGCGTGCGGATCTCGGTCGCACCGAATCGCCGCGCGCCGCAGGGGCTGCGTTTCAACGGCGCAGGTTCGCGGCGCGAAGCTCCGGTTCAGGCCCAGCCAGGCGATGCCCTGGGCATGGGCGCGGCCGAACTCGGGTCGCTCGGACAAAGCTCGATCGGGCTCGATCCGTCGCTGACGTTTACCACTTTCGTTACCGGTAGCGCCAACGTGCTGGCCAGCAACGCCGCCCAGCGCATGTCGGCGACCGAAACCCCGCAGTTCGCCCCGCTCTATCTCAAGGCGGCAACCGGCCAGGGCAAGACCCACCTGCTCCACGCGATAGGCCACGCTTATCTGACGACGCACCCGCGGGCGCGGATCTTCTACTGCTCGGCCGAACGCTTCATGGTCGAATTCGTCCAGGCGCTGCGCCAGAACCAGACGATCGAATTCAAGACCCGTCTGCGCGGCTTCGACCTGCTGCTGGTTGACGATATCCAGTTCATCATCGGCAAGGCATCGGCCCAGGAAGAACTGCTTTACACCATCGATGCGCTGCTGGCCGAAGGCAAGCGGCTGGTCTTTGCCGCCGACCGCGCCCCGCAGGCGCTCGACGGGGTGGAACAACGCCTGCTGTCGCGGCTCAGCATGGGTCTGGTCGCGGATATCCAGCCGGCCGACATCGAGCTGCGCCGCCTGATCCTCGAGCACAGGCTCCAGCGCTTCAGCCCGACCCACGTGCCGAGCGACGTGGTCGAATTTCTCGCCCGCACGATCAACCGCAACGTCCGCGAACTGGTCGGCGGGCTCAACAAGCTGATCGCCTATGCCCAGCTGACCGGCCAGGCCGTATCGCTGCAACTGGCCGAGGAACAGCTGACCGACATTCTCTCGGCCAACCGCCGCCGGATCACGATCGACGAGATCCAGCGGACCGTTTGCCAGTTCTACCGGGTCGACCGGACCGAAATGTCATCCAAGCGCCGGGCCCGCGCGGTGGTCCGCCCGCGCCAGGTGGCGATGTACCTTGCCAAGGTCCTGACCCCGCGCAGCTATCCCGAAATCGGGCGCAAGTTCGGCGGGCGCGATCACTCGACCGTGATCCATGCGGTTCGCCTGATCGAAGACCTGCGGACCCGCGATGCCGACATGGACGGCGACGTGCGGAGCCTGCTGCGCCAGCTGGAAAGCTGAACAGCTTATCCACCTTCCGTGAACCGTTAAACCACAGCCTGTACACCGCCTTGTGCACAGGGCTGTCCACCGCGCCTGTCAGGCCGAAAGCCCGCCATCGACCACCAGTTCGCTGCCGGTGGTGAAGGCCGCGCGATCGCCGGCCAGGAACACCACCGCGTCGGCGACGTTCTGCGCTTCGCCCAGATGGCCGAGCGGGTGCATTGCCGAGACGCTGGCCAGGGTCTCATTGCCGCCGGTGCCTTGGGCTGCCGCGAAATCGTCGATCAGCTTGCGGCCCATGTCGGTATCGATCACCCCCGGGTGGACCGAGTTGACCCGGATCCGCGCGGCGGCGAGCTCCTTGGCGCAGCCCTTGGTGAACAGCCGCACCGCGCCCTTGGTCGAATTGTAGCAGGTCCCGCCGGCCGCGCCCTCGATCCCCGCCACCGACGACAGGTTGACGATCGAGGTCCCGCCACGCCACAGGTGGGCGCGCTCAGCCAGCAATGGGATCGCCGCGCGGGTGCCCATGAACACCCCTTCGACATTGACCGCGTGGAGCCGCCGCCAGTCGTCGAGCGTGGTTTCGGTGATCGGCTTGAACAGCCACAGCCCGGCGTTGTTGACCAGAATGTCGAGCCCGCCGAACGCGGTCTTGATCCAGTCCATCACCCCCGCCCAGTCGGCCTCGCTGGTCACGTCCTGGGCGCGGGCGACCCCGCCGATCTCGGCCGCAAGATCCTCCGGCGCGGCAATGTCAGTGACAGCAACCTTTGCCCCGGCGGCCGCCAGCGCCCGTGCAGTGGCTGCGCCAAGGCCCTTCGCGGCCCCTGTTACCAGCGCGAACCGTCCGTCGAGATCACCCATCGCTCAGGCCTCCACCACTTGCTTGCTCAATTCATCGCGCAGCTCGCGGCGCAGAAACTTGCCGCTGGCGTTGCGCGGCAGCGGCTGGTCGAGGAACCAGACGTAGCGCGGCACCTTGTGCTTGCTCATGTGCGCGGCGCAGTGGGCGATTACCGCTTCGGCGCTTGAACTCTGGCCGGGCTCCATCACCACCGCAACACCGATCTCCTCGCCCAGCCGGGTATCGGGCACGCTGAACACGCAGCATTCGGCGACGCCCGGAACGCGGTAGATGCAGGCCTCGACCTCAGTGCAGGAGATGTTCTCGCCGCCGCGGATCACCAG
>CALCQB010000384.1 GCA_937897535.1 uncultured Novosphingobium sp.
GGGTGAGGCCAAGGAGCAGCGCCCGTGGAAGCGCGGCAGCGCCGAAGACGCCGCCTTCCTGCTGGGTGAGGCCGAGCAGGTCATCATCATCCCCGGCTACGGCATGGCAGTCGCGCAGGCGCAGCACGTGCTGCGCGAGATGGGCGACCAGCTCAAAGCCAAGGGCGTGCGGGTGAAATACGCAATCCACCCGGTCGCGGGGCGGATGCCCGGGCATATGAACGTGCTGCTGGCCGAAGCGCAGGTGCCCTATGACGAGGTGTTCGAGCTCGAGGACATCAACTCCGAGTTCGGCCAGTGCGATGTCGCCTTCATCATCGGCGCCAACGACGTGGTCAATCCGGCGGCCAAGACCGACAAGTCCAGCCCGATCTATGGCATGCCGGTGTTCGACGTCGAGAAGGCCAAGACGATCATGTTCATCAAGCGCAGCATGGGCGGGGTCGGCTATGCCGGGGTCGACAATGACGTGTTCTATATGGACCAGACCATGATGCTGCTCGCCGACGCCAAGAAGATGGTCGAGGATATCGTCAAGGCGCTGGCGCACTGATGCGGCTCGCAATTGCGGGTATGGTTCTGGCGCTCGCGGCCTGCTCGCCGAGCAAGCTCGCCTATGGCCAGGTCAAGAGCGCGATGATCGACGCCGGCCTCAGCGAACCCAACGCCGCCTGCATGGCGACGCGGATGACCGACCGGCTGTCGCTTGGC
This sequence comes from uncultured Novosphingobium sp., assembly GCA_937897535.1. GTDB lineage: Bacteria > Pseudomonadota > Alphaproteobacteria > Sphingomonadales > Sphingomonadaceae > Novosphingobium. The sequence continues at coordinate 712 of CALCQB010000384.1, forward strand.
CAGCTTAACAAGCTCAAGCAGCTGCGCGGTGAGAAACAGAGCCTGTCGGACTATGTCGCGGCGGTCCGCCGGGTCGGCGATGCCGAAGCGCTGTCGGTGACGGCCAGCAGCGCGGCGCTGTGCGCGAGCGGGTTGGCGAAAGAGAAGAAGTAAGGGGTTCGCGCAGAGGCGCAGAGAAGGCAGGGAGGCGCAGAGATGTTGCGCTTTCGGCGAAGCCGATCCAAAATTGCAACTGTCGCGCCTTGACGCAAGCTTGGAAGGAAAAGGCGGCTTCGCCGCAGGTCACTCCTCTGCGCCTCCTTTTTTCCTCCGCGCCTCTGCGTGAACCATTTTCTACTTTCAGCCGATGTTGACTTACACCGCTGTCAGTCCATCATTGCGGCCATGAGGATGCCCGCACTGCTGATCGCTGCGGCCACGGCGCTTGCCCTGGCTGCCCCTGCCTATGCCAAGACCATCGCGGTCGCTGCCGGAGAGGGTGCGCAGTCGCGGCTACAGGAGGCGCTGATTGTCGCCGTGCCCGGAGACGTGGTGCAACTGGGGGCCGGGCGGTTCCTGCTGACCGATGGGCTCAGCCTCGACGTCAAGGGCGTCACGGTGCGCGGCGCTGGCATGGACGCCACGGTACTCGATTTCTCCGGCCAGAAGGGCGCGGGCGAGGGCCTGCTGGTCACTTCCGACGAGGTCACCCTGCGCGATTTCGCGGTCGAGAACACCAAGGGCGACGGGATCAAGAGCAAAGGTGCGGACAACATCGTCTATTACCGCCTGCGCGTGGCCTGGACCGGCGGGCCAAAGGAAACGAACGGCGCTTACGGGATCTATCCGGTGTCGAGTACCGGGGTGCTGGTCGATGGCTGCAAGGTCTCGGGCGCGTCGGACGCCGGGATTTATGTCGGCCAGTCGAAAGCGATCACGGTCCGCTACAACTATGTCGAGCAGTCGGTCGCCGGAATCGAGATCGAGAACAGCCGCGACGCGCTGGTCACCGGCAATCTCGTGACCCGCAACACCGGTGGAATTCTCGTGTTCGATCTGCCCAATCTGCCAGTGATGGGCGGGGGCAATACGATCATCGAGGGCAATCTGGTGGTTGGCAACGACACCCCCAACTTCGCGCCCAAGGGCAACATCGTTGCGGGGGTGCCGCGCGGGACCGGGGTGATGGTGATGGCCAACGACGGAGTCTGGGTGAAGGATAACCGGATTGCCGACAATCCGACCGCGCAGGTGCTGGTGGTGGCCTATCCGCAGCCATTTACCGACAAGACCTACAATCCGCTGCCCCGCAACGTGATTATCCAGGGCAACCGCTTTTCGGGCGGGGGCAACGAGCCGCAATTGCCGGGGGGCAAGCAACTGGCGGCAGCGTTCGGGGGCAAACTGCCCGACATCGTCTGGGACGGCCAGGGCAAGCAAGCCCCGATCCTCAACGAGCCGGGCGCCTACCTTTCGCTCGGAATTCCGGGATCGGATGTTGGCATGGCCGGAGCCAGGCCGGCGCTGATCAAGGCGGTGCCGCCGGTCTCGATCAATCCGCCGATGCCTTCGGGCGCTCCCGCCGCACTGGACGCCCGCGCCCGGCCATGAGGCTGTTGCTTGCCGCGCTGCTGCTGGCCGGGGCGGCGGTCGCCGCGGCCGGTCCACCTGCGCCGGTCAGCGACAGCGTGATTTCGGCGGGAGGGTTTCCTGAGAACCTGTCCGACTACCGTTTCTTCGCCGATCCCGCCGCACAGAAACCAGCGCCGGGAGTGACGCCTTACCGCCTCAATACCCCGCTGTGGTCGGATGGGGCCGAAAAGCTGCGGTTCGTCTATGTTCCAGTGGGGGCCAAGGCCCTGGCCGACGGGGAGAACCTGTTGCGGCTTCCGGTCGGCTCGGCCTTGATCAAGACTTTCAAGCTCGAAGGCCGCCTGATCGAGACGCGGGTCCTGCTGCACCGGGCCGAGGGCTGGGTCGCGCTGCCCTATCAGTGGAACGCGTCGCAGACCGACGCAAAGTTGGTGCTGGCCGGGGCGCGGATTGAGGCGAAGACCCCGGCGGGCGAGGCGATCTCCTATGCCATTCCCAACAAGAACCAGTGCAAGGAATGCCATGACAAGGGCGGAGAGGTCACTCCGATCGGCCCCAAGGCGCGCAACCTGTCGCTGGCCTGGCTGACGGGCTTCGCGAAAGCCGGGAAGCTTGACCGGGTGCCAAAGGTGGCACGCCGCTTGCCGCTGTGGGAGAACCGGGCCGAGGTACCGGTGGCCGACACCGCGCGGGGTTACCTCGACGTCAACTGCGCGCATTGTCACAATCCACAAGGGGCCGCGTCCAACTCCGGGCTCTATCTTGGCTGGGAAATTACCGAGCCGGTCATGCTCGGGATCGGCAAGCGCCCGGTCGCGGCCGGGCGCGGGTCGGGCGGACTGAATTTCGATGTGGTGCCCGGCCAGCCCGAGCAATCGATCCTCTACCACCGCATGGCCAGCCTCGAAGGCGGGGTTTCGATGCCTGAAGTCGGTCGGGCGAGCCTGGACCGCGACGGACTGGCGGTGGTCCACCGCTGGATCGCGCAGCTACGCTAGACCTTCACCGCTCCCTCGCCTAAGGCGCCGGTAACAGGGGTTTCCAACCCGGGGAGTATGAATTTGCGCAAGATCGGCCTGATCGGCGGCATGAGCTGGCTGTCGACCCGTACCTATTACGAACATATCCAGAAGCAGGTCCAGGCCCGGGCCGGCCAGCGGGCCAGTGCGCCGATGGTGATCGATAGTCTGGATTTTTCCGAACTGGCCCGGCTTTCGACCAAGGAAGAATGGGACCGCGCGGCCAAGGTGCTTGCCACCTCGGCCAAGCAGCTGGAGAAATCCGGCGCCACCGCGATCCTGATCGGGGCCAATTCGATGCACAAGGTCTATGACCAGGTCGCGGCCGCAGTGAAGGTCCCGGTGATCCACATCGCCGAATGCGTCGCGGATCGGATGGCGGCGAAGAAGGTCCGCAAGGCCGCGCTGATCGGCACCCGCAATGTGATGGTGGAGAGTTTCTACCGCCAGAAGCTGATCGCCCGCGATATCGAACTGCTGCCGCCCGAAATGGCCTTTGTCGATGTCCTCGACCGGGTGATCTATGATGAATTGCTGATCGGCAAGGTCAGCCGCCAGGCCCAGCGGGAACTCAAGACGATCATCACCAACCTGCAACAGGACGGTGCCGAAGCGGTGGTGCTGGGCTGCACCGAGCTGGAAATGATCGTCGACGTCGATGCCAACGTCCTGCCGATCTATGACTGCACCCAGATCCACGCCCAGGCGGCGGTCGACTGGATTCTGGGCGGCGAGTGAAAGCCCCCTTCGCCTGCGATCCCGCGCAATCGCGGGGGCGGGAATTCCCGATCGAGCAATCGCTCGCCCGCGGCCCGCGCAGCGCCTTTCAGCGTGACCGCGACCGGGTGGTCCACTCGATCGCGTTCCGCCGCCTGCGCCACAAGACCCAGGTGTTCATTGCCCCCGATGGCGATCATTACCGGGTCCGGCTGACTCACAGCCTCGAGGTCGCTCAGATCGGCCGGGTGATCGCCCGCGCGCTGGGGCTGGACGAAGACCTGACCGAGGCGCTGTGCCTGGCGCACGATATCGGCCATCCGCCGTTCGGCCACGCGGGCGAAGAAGCGCTCGACAACGCGCTCGGCCGGTTCGGCGGGTTCGATCACAACGCGCAGTGCCTGCGGGTGCTGATGCGGCTGGAGAGCCCCTATTGCGAGCACGAAGGGCTGAACCTCAGCTGGGAAGTGCTGGAGGGGCTGGCCAAGCACAACGGCCCGGTCGGGATGGTCCCCTGGGCGCTGGCCGAGCTGGACGCGGCCTATCCGCTCGAGCTGCGGCAATGGGGTTCGCTCGAGGCGCAGGTCGCGGCGCTGGCCGATGACATCGCCTACGACAACCACGATATCGACGATGGCCTGCGCGCCGGGTTCCTTGATCTGGAAGAATTGCTGACGCTCGATTTCGTCGCCGATCAATGGCGCGCGATCGAGGTGAAGTTCCCCGGCGCGCCGCAGGAGCGTCGCCTGCGCGAGCTGGTCCGCAGCCAGATCGGATTGATGGTCAACGACCTGATCGGCGAGACGGCGGTGCGGGCCAAGGATTTCGCCTGCGTTGCCGAGGTGCGCGGGGCCGACCGCGCCACCGCCGCGTTCACCCCGGCGATGGCCGAGAACGAACGCCGGCTGAAGGCGTTCATGTACGCGAAGCTCTATCACCATCCCCACCAGATCGAGACTGCCGAGCGCGCCCGCACGGTCACCGCCGAGCTTTATGCCGCCTATGCCCAGGACCCGGCGCGGATGGACGCGGGCTGGTACGCCGAGCTTCCATTGGAAGAACCCGCGCGCAGCCGTCACATTGCCGATTTCATCGCCGGGATGACCGATCGCTATGCGATCGCCGCGCACGCGAAAATCTATGGCCGGACCCCGGAGGGGCTGCGCAATGTCTAAGCCGGTCCGGATTGCCCTGGTCGGCGCGACCGGCCTGATCGGGATGAGCCTGATCCGGCTCGCGGTGACCCGCCCCGACCTGCGCATCGTCGGGATTGCGCGGCGCGAGGTGGCTTTGCCGCCAGGCGCGCGAATGGAAGTGCTGGTCGCCGATCCGGAGAGTTGGGGCGACGCGATCGCGGCGGCCAATGCCGATGTGCTGGTCTGCGCGCTTGGCACCACCTGGAAGAAGGCGGGCAAGGACGAAGCGGCGTTTCGCAAGGTCGATCAGGATCTGGTGCTGGCCTGCGGCCGGGCCGCCAAAGCGGCCGGTATCCGGCAGATGATCGCGATATCGTCGGTCGGGGCCGATCCGATGGCCAAGAACTTTTACCTCCGGGTCAAAGGCGAGACCGAGCAGGCGCTGGGCAAGCTTGGGCTGCAAAGGCTCGACATCGTCCGCCCCGGCCTGCTGCGGGGCCCACGCGAGGAACTGCGCCCCGCGGAGAAGTTCGGCATGATCGCCAGTCCGCTCGCGGACCTGCTGCTGCACGGCGACTTTCGCAAGTACCGTTCGATCCGCGCGGAAACCTTGGCCGAAGCGGTGGTCGGCCTGACCCGCGAGAAAATGGCGGGCCGGTTCGTGTTCGAACACGACGCCATCCTGCGCGCGGCGCGCAAGGGGCAGAGCCAGCTCTAGCCGTTTCAGCCTTCGGTGCCCCTTATCAAGCCCAGTCCCGTCACCGTGAACTTGTTTCAGGGTCCATCTATCGGTTGGCCCTGCAAGTGTAGCATTGCGCCAACGGCGAGGCGTGGTGGTTCCAATGCAAACCTGGCCGCGCGGCGACATGGATCCTGAAACAAGTTCAGGATGACGTTTTTTGGGTTTGGGGGAGGAACGTGCCCTCACCATTGACAGCCAATCCCCGCCAAGCCATGCCGCCCCTGTCGCTGATCGCGCGGGAGAGCTCTGGTGATTCGTCATCAGGCGCCGAAGGAGCAACCGCCCCGGAATCTCTCAGGCAAAAGGACCGCGTGGGTCGATAGCGATGCTCTGGAAAGAGTCTCCGCCAGACGGAGGCCGCCGAAGGGGTAACCTGGCACCAGCCGGGGAAAGCTCTCAGGTTTCCGTGACAGAGGGGGTGCCGATTGGCGCCACACCTGTGCGGGAATTTTATTAGTGAGCGATACTTACGAAATTGACGAAGACGGCGACGCGGTCGAGCCCGAGGTTCTGACCCTGCCGCTCGACGCCTGGCACCGCGCGCGCGGCGGCCGGATGGTCGAGTTCGCCGGCTATCACATGCCGGTTCAGTACGAAGGCATCATCGCCGAGCACCTCTGGACCCGCGAAAACACCGGGCTGTTCGACGTCAGCCACATGGGCCAACTTGTGCTGTCGGGCGAGGGGCTCGACGCCGCGGTCGAGGCGGTGCTGCCGATCGACCTCTCGACCCTGAACCTCGGCCAGCAGCGTTATTCGGTGCTGCTCGATGCCAATGGCGGCATCCTTGATGACCTGATGGTCCAGCGTTGGCCCAATGACCTCTACCTGGTGGTCAACGGCGCAACCAAGTGGGACGATATCGGCCATCTGCGCGAGGAATTGCCCGACGAAATCGGGCTCAACCTGCTCGATGATCACGCGCTGCTCGCCTTGCAGGGCCCCAAGGCATTTGCCGTGCTCGAACGCCACGCGACCGGCAAGTGGCCGCTGTCAGCGCTCAGCTTCATGCGGTTCGGCCTGTTCGAAATCGGCGGGTTCGAAGTCAATATCAGCCGCTCGGGCTATACCGGCGAGGACGGGTTCGAGATCTCGCTGCCTGCCGAAGCCGCCGAAGCGATTGCCGACCTGTTGTGCGGCGAGCCCGAAGTAAAGCCGATCGGGCTGGGCGCGCGCGATTCGCTGCGGCTTGAGGCTGGGCTGCCGCTCTACGGGCATGATTTGTCGCCAGAGACTTCGCCGGTTGAAGCTGGTCTGAATTTTGCGATCAACAAGCGCCGCCGCTCCGAAGGCGGGTTTCCGGGGGCGGATCGGATATTGGCCGAACTGGCGAACGGGCCGGCGCGCAAGTGGGTCGGGCTCAGCCTCGAAGGCCGTCAAGCCGCGCGCGAGGGTGCCGAAGTTTTCGCCGGTAATGAACCGGTTGGCGTCGTGACCTCGGGTGGTTTCTCACCCAGTCTCGAACGCCCGATTGCCACTGCCTACATCTCCAGCGCGCACGCCGCCGCCGGCACCGCGCTGGAAATCGAGGTTCGCGGCAAGCGTTTGACCGCCACGGTCACGCCGATGCCGTTCGTCCCCCACCGCTACCACCGCTGAGGAGTACCCCATGCCCCGCTACTTTTCCGAAGACCACGAATGGATCGACGTTGACGGCGATACCGGAACCGTCGGGATCACCGACTATGCCCAGGGTCAATTGGGCGACATCACCTTTGTCGAACTGCCCGAGGCCGGCAGCGCAGTGAAGAAGGGCGATGCCCCCTGCGTGGTAGACAGCGTCAAGGCCGCAAGCGACGTCTATGCGCCGGTCAGCGGCACCGTGACTGACAGCAATGCCGCGCTCGGAGACGAGCCTGAACTGGTCAACACGGATCCCGAGGAAAGCGGCTGGTTGTTCCGCCTGACGCTGTCCGATCCGGCGGAGCTTAGCGGACTGATGGACCGTGCGGCCTACGACGCATACGTGGCGGGGCTCTGAGCGGATGCGCTACCTACCCTTAACCTCTGAAAACCGCGCCGAAATGCTCGGCGTGATCGGCGCGGCCACTGTCGATGACCTGTTCGTCGATGTTCCTCCAGCGGCGCGCCTCTCCGGCCCGATCGCGGGCCTGCCCGGCCACGCCAGCGAGATGGCAGTTGAACGCCACATGGCGGCGCTCGCGGGCAAGAATGTCAGCGCCGGGTCGGTGCCGTTCTTCTTGGGGGCGGGGGCCTATCGGCATCATGTGCCAGCCTCGGTGGATCACCTGATCCAGCGCGGAGAGTTCCTGACCGCCTACACGCCTTACCAGCCCGAAATTGCCCAGGGCACGTTGCAGGTGCTGTTCGAGTTCCAGACCCAGGTCGCGCGGCTGTTTGGGACCGAGATCGCCAATGCCTCGATGTACGATGGTTCGACTGCCGCGTGGGAAGCCGTGGCGATGGCCGGGCGGATCACCAAGCGGAGCAAGGCCGTGCTGTGCCGCGGGCTGCATCCGCATTACGTCTCGACCATTCGCACGATGGCGAAGTTCACTGGCGACACGATCGATTATCGCGCGCCCAAGCTCGAGGCCGAAGCTGACACGGCCGGGGTTATTGCCGCGATCGACGGCGATACCAGCTGCGTGGTGGTCCAGTATCCCGACATCCTCGGGCGGATCCCCGATCTCGCCGCGATTGCCGAAGCCGCTCATGCCAAGGGCGCGCTGCTGGTGACGGTGGTGACCGAGCCGGTTGCGCTCGGCCTGATCGAGGCGCCGGGCCATCTTGGCGCCGATATCGTGGTGGGCGAGGGGCAGTCGATCGGGGTCGGGCTGCAGTTCGGTGGGCCCTATCTCGGGCTGTTCGGATGCCGCGAGAAGTTCGTCCGGCAGATGCCCGGGCGGCTGTGCGGCGAAACGGTCGATGCCGAGGGCAAGCGCGGTTTCGTGCTGACGCTTTCCACCCGCGAGCAGCATATCCGGCGCGAGAAGGCGACCAGCAATATCTGCACCAATGCAGGACTTTGCGCGCTGGCCTTCAGCATTCACATGACCTTGCTGGGCGGCGAAGGCGTGTGCCGGCTGGCCCGGATCATCCACACCCGCGCGCAACAGACCGCCGCGCGCCTGGCCAGGGTGCCGGGGGTGAGCGTGCTCAACAGCGCCTACGTCAACGAATTTACTATCGTGCTGCCCACCGACGCGCGGGAGGCAGTGCGGCATATGGCCGACCGGTCCGTGCTCGGCGGGGTCTCGCTCGGGCGGCTCTATCCCGATGCGCCCGAACTGGCGCAGGGCCTGCTGGTCTGCACCAGCGAATTGACCACGGACGCGGATATCGAAGCGCTGGCCCAGGCGCTGGAAGGAGTGCTGGCATGAACGCCCCCAACGCCAGCGGCTGGCGGCCCGAACTGGGCAGCGCCGAAGCTCTCGCTCCCGCCACAACCAGCGGCGACCGCGCGCTGATGCTGGAAGAAGCGCTGATTTTTGAACTGGCCACGCCGGGCGGAACCGGGGTCGATTTCGACGAGGCTCCGGCCGCGCCGCTTTCCGGGCTGGCGAAGCATTTGCGCCAGGACATCGCCGCGCTGCCCGGTCTGTCAGAGCCCGAAACGGTGCGCCACTACACCCGGCTCAGCCGCCAGAACTATGCGATCGACCTTGGTCCGTTCCCGCTCGGCTCGTGCACGATGAAACACAATCCGCGGCTCAACGAGAAGGTCGCGCGGCTGCCGGGCTTTGCCGATCTCCACCCGCTCGCCCCGCAGCAGGCGGTCGGCGGCGCGCTGGAGGTGATCAACCAGCTGGCGTTCTGGTTGATCGAACTGACCGGAATGCACGGCGTAGCGATGTCGCCCAAGGCCGGGGCCCATGGC
>CALCQB010000385.1 GCA_937897535.1 uncultured Novosphingobium sp.
GCCGCGAATGGGTGACGACATTGCCTTCAATGGCGATGGCATGATTACCCGGTTTCACTTCCACGACGGGCAGTGCGACTTTCGCCAGCGCTGGGCCCAGACCGACAAGTGGAAGCTGGAGCATGAGGCCGGCAAGGCGCTATTCGGCAACTACCGTAACCCGCTGACCGATGATGAGAGCGTCAAGGGCCAGATCCGCGGTACCGCCAACACCAACGCCTTCGTCCACGGCGGCAAGCTTTATGCGCTCAAAGAAGACAGCCCCGCGCTGGCGATGGATGCCGCCAGCATGGAGACCGATGGCTACACCCGGTTCGGCGGGAAGATGGAAGGCGAAACCTTCACCGCCCACCCCAAGATCGATCCCGCCACCGGCAACATGCTTGCCTTCGGCTATGCCTCGACCGGTCTGTGCTCCACCGATTGCATGTTTTATGAAGTGACGTCTGAGGGTGAGCTGGTTCACCAGATCGCCTTCACCGCGCCCTATTACTGCATGATGCACGATTTCGGGATCACCGAGGACTACGCAGTGTTCAACGTGATGCCCTCGATCGGATCGTGGGAGCGGCTCGAAAAGGGCCTGCCGCATTTCGGATTCGACACCAGCCTGCCCGTCTATCTCGGCGTGTTGCCGCGCAAGAGGGGTGCGACTGGCGCGGATATCCGCTGGTTCAAGACCGGCAACAGTTTCAACAGCCACGTGATGAACGCCTTCCAGGAGGGCAGCAAGGTCCACTTCGATATCCCGGTGGCCAAGAACAACATGTTCCCGTTCTTCCCCGACGTGAACGGCGCGCCGTTCAACGGGATGGAAGCGATGAGCTATCTGACCCGCTGGACGGTCGACATGGCCAGCAATTCGGACGAATTCGACAGCATTACTCAGCTGACCCAGACCGCCGGGGAATTTCCCCGGATCGATGATCGCTTCGCCGGGCGGCCCTACCGCTACGGATGGATGCTCGAGATGGACATGCGCCGCCCGGTCGAGCTCAAGGGCGGCAGCGCTGGCGGACTGCTGATGAACTGCCTGTGCCTGATCGATCACCAGACGAAGCGCGAGCAGCACTGGTGGTGCGGCCCGGTCTCGTCCTTGCAGGAACCCTGCTTCATCCCGCGCAGCAAGGACGCGGCCGAAGGCGACGGCTGGATCGTCCAGGTCTGCAACCGGCTGGAAGAACACCGCAGCGACCTGCTGCTGTTCGACGCGCTCGACGTCGAAAAGGGCCCGATCGCGACGATCAACGTTCCGATCCGGCTGCGGTTCGGGCTCCACGGCAACTTCGCCAGCGCCGAGGATATCGGGCTGGCGGCTTAGAAGGGCGCTAACCGACCGCCTGCCATTAACCTGATCGATATGCCGCCGCGTTAGAGCGGCTGCGATCAGGAGTCGCATTCATGAAATTCGTATCGCTCAAGTCGCGTGGCGGGGATTACCTCGTCATCGTATCCAACATTGCCTGGCTCCGGACCGCCGAGAACGGCCAGACCAATGTCGGCATCGTTGGCGGCAGTCCGCTGCTGGTGGCGGGGTCGATCGAAGAAGTAGCCCGGACGATTCTGGCGGGCTGATCAGTCGATCAGCAGTTCGACCAATGTTGGTCCGGCGCTGGCGAAGCTCCATTGCAGCGCCGCGTCCAGTTCGGTCACAGTGGCGGCGCGGCGTGCGGTTACGCCAAGGCTTTCCGCCAGTTTGACGAAGTCGATCCCGCCGATCTCGGTGCCGGGCAGCGCGTTCATATGGAACACCTTGGCAAAGTGATCGAGCGCGGCATAGCGGCGGTTGTTGAGGATTACGAAGCTGACGTCCACGGCTTGCTCCACCGCGCTCCACAGCGCCGGGATGGTGTACATCGCCGAACCATCGCCCAACAGCGCGATTACCCTCCGCTCGCTGGCCAGGGCGACGCCTATCGATGCAGGCAGGCCATAGCCGAGGCCGCCGCTGGCGCAGGTGTAGAAGCCCCCGCGCGTCACGATCGGCAAGTGATCGTGCATCGGGGTGCGCGCGGTTGGCGCTTCCTCGACCAGGATCGAACCCGCAGGACGCAGCGCCGCGATCCGGGCGCAGACGTGGACCGCGTCCATCGCGGCGAGCGGCGCGGGCTTGCGCGTGAACGGGGGAGGCGGGGACCGGCGGTGCACGGCCCGCGCCAGGCTCGCCAGCCCGCTCGCCACATCGCCCAGTACCCCCAGCCCGCCGGGCAGGAACGACAGGTGCTGCGGATCGACGCTCAGCGCGCCCAGCGCCGCGCCTTCGGGCCAATGCGGGCCGGAGCCTTCAGCGTGATAGGTGAATACCGGCGCGCCAACGACGAGCAGTGCATCATGCGGCGAGAGCAGCCGGACGATTTCTTCGCGGAAGGCCGGCAGGAACCCGGCGAATTGCGGGTGATCCTCGGGGAAGCATTCGCGCGCGGCGAACGGCGCGATCCACACCGCCGCACCGCTCGCCTCGGCCAGCGTCACCGCCGCGTCCCACCCGCCGCTGTCGGCCACCCCGGTGCCGAGGACCAACGCCGGACTGCGCGACGCATCGAGCATCGCCGCCAGCCGGGCCAGTCCGGCCGGATCGGGCATCGTCCGCAGCGACAGCTGTGGCAGCGCGGGCATCGCGCATTCCCGGTCCCAGTCATCGACCGGCACCGAAACGAACACCGGTCCCATCGGCGGCGTTAGTGCAATGTGAAACGCGCGGACCAGAGCGGCGGGGACGTCTTCGGCGCGGGCCGGTTCGCACGACCATTTGACGTAGGGCTGGGGGAATTCGGCGGCGCGGGTCGCGCCCAGGAACGGATCCATCGGCAGCAGGCTGCGGGCCTGCTGCCCGGCGGTGACCACCAGCGGGGTATTGTTGCGGTATGCGGTGTAGAGGTTGCCCAGCGCATTGCCGGTGCCGGCCGCGCTGTGCAGATTGACCAGCGCCGGTCCGCCGCTGGCCCGGGCAAAGCCGTCTGCCATCCCGACCACAGCCGCCTCGTTGAGACCCAGCACGTAATCGAACCCGTCGGGCAGCGCGCGCAGCATCGGCAGTTCGGTCGATCCGGGATTGCCGAACAATCGGTCGATCCCGAAATGGGCAAAGACGGCGAAGGCAGCGTCGCGGACGATGGTCATGCGCTTGCCCGGTCCATCAACGCGGCTTCATCGCGTCCAGCCCTTCGCGCGACGAGGAACATCAGCAGCGTGATCGGGATCGCCACCGCGTTGATGCTGAGCATCGCGGTCCGCAGGTCTCCGGTCGCGTCTGACAGCAGCCCGACGACATAGGGACCGATCCCGAGCCCGCCTATCGTCGCCAGCATCAGATAGAGGCTCCCGGTAATCCCGCGCATCCGGGGCAGGACCTGATCATAGATGATCGCATACAGCGGCGGCATCCAGCCGGTCAGCACCAAGGAATAGGCCACGAACCGCCAGTAGAACGTCACCGCATCGGGCGCGTGATAGACCCAGAACGACATGATCGGGCTCAGCGCCATGCAGAACAGGCTGGTGCTGGCCCGGCCCGCACCGGGCAGGCGCTTGTGGAGCCAGTCCGAAAACGGTCCCCAGAACAGCGGCCCGAGGATCCCCATGGTCGCCGCGACCAGCCCGAACTGCAGCGCAGTGTCCTTCATCGACAGGTGGTAATAGCGCATCAGGAAGCTGGGGTTGAAAGCCATCATCCCGTAATTGATCACCGATTGCAGCATCCCCACAGCGATCGCCATCATCAGCGTCGGCGAGCGGGTGATGACACGGTAAGCCTGGGCATCGGTCACCGCCATGTTCTGCATCAGGTTGACGATCACGAACAGGCCGAACCCGGTGACCAGCCACTGCAAGGCGTGCGGCCCGATCCGCACCGCGCCGAACTCCAGCGGCGGGCGCGGCGACAGGCCGCTGCACAGCGCGGTCAGCGCGACCATCGCGGCGGCGATCAGCGCCAGCGCGATCAGGTTGAACCGCCAGCTCGCGCCGCTCGCCCCGGCCTTGCGCAGCGCCAGCCAGTTGAGCCCCGGCAGGACCGCGGCGAGCACTTGTCCGCTGGCGGCGAACGGCGCGGGATCCGGCGGCGCGACGATCCCGTCCATCTCGCCGCGGACCGGCTCTTTGAGCGTCGACATCGCCAGCGCCAGGACGATGCCGGGCAGGGCGGCGACGAAAAAGGCGAACTGCCAGCCCTTGATCGTGCTGCCGGCATGATTGACGTCCCACCAGTTGGCCGCGACCCCGCCAAGGATCAGCGAGCCGCCGATCCCGAGCGCAATCGCGCTCGCCAGCATCGCCATCACGAACCCCCGGCGCTGCTTGGGCCAGAAATCATAGATCAGCGACGTGCCGGCGGGAGCCGCCGAAGCCTCGCCGATGCCCACGCCCAGCCGTGACAGCGCCAGCATCGCAAAGCCATTGGCGAAGCCGCCCATCGCCGTCGCCACCGACCAGAATGCGATCGACAGGGTCAGCAGCCGGGTCCGCACCCAGCCGTCGGCTAGCCGCCCCAGCGGCAGCGAGAACAGCGCATAGAACAGCGCGAACACCGTGCCGAACAGCAGACCCATCTCGGCATCGCCGATCTTGAGATCGGCCTTGATCGCGGGGGCGAGGATCGCGAGGATCTGCCGGTCGAGCAGACTGACCGCATTGGTGAGCGCGACCAGCACGAGCGCCCACCACGCGCCGCGCGGCAAGGCAGGGTTGGTGGGCGATGGTCCCGTCATGCTCTGCTTGTTCCCCAAACCCGCCCCGGATCTACGCCAGTGCCCTGGCAATTGCCCCGGCGATCGGTTCGGTCGGCCGTCCGATCAGCCGGGCCAGATCGCCGCTCGTGTCATAGAGCACATCCTTGCTCATCTGGAACGAGGAATCACCGAACATCCGCGCCACGAAATCGGGCAGGCCAGCGGCTTCGAGCGCGGCGACGTGATCGGCCTGGGGCAGATCGACATAGGCAACGGTCCGGCCTGCCTGGCGCGAAACTTCCGCCGCGAATTCACTGAGGGTGAAGGCGCTGTCGCCCGAAATCTCGTAGACCTCTCCGCCCATGGCATTGATCAGCGCGGCGGCATCGCCCGCCGCCATGTCGGCGCGCGGTGCGGCCGAGATTCGGCCATTCCCGGCCGAACCGAGGATATGTCCGCTGGCCAGCGCCGCCGGGATTCCGGCGGTGAAGTTCTCAGAATACCAGCCGTGGCGCATCAAGACATGCGGAATGCCGCTCGCGGCAAGCGAAGCCTCGGTCGCCCGGTGATCGGCGGCGAGCGCGATCGGGCAGTCAGGCGCGCGCAGGATCGAGGTGTAGACGATCAAGCTGACCCCAGCGGCCTTGGCGGCGGCGATCACGGCATCGTGCTGGGCCACCCGCGCGCCGACGGCATTGCCGGCGATCAGCAGCAGCCGGTCAACGCCTTCGAGCGCCGGGCCAAGCGTTTCAACGCGCTCGAAGTCGCACTCCCGCACCGATACGCCCTTGGTTGCCCAGTCGGACAGCCGGGCCGGATCGCGGGCAAGCGCCACGACGTTCTCCGCGCCGACCTGTTCCGCCAACAGGCCAATCGTGATCGCTCCCAGTTGCCCGGTTGCCCCGGTCAGCGCGTAGCTCGTCACAGCTTGAACCAGCGTTCGGCATTGGTCTGGAAGAACTTCCTCTTCACCGCCCCGGATACCGCCAGGTTGTCCATCGCGATCACTTCGTCGGCGACGTACTGGTAGGGGTAATCCATCGCGTACATCACCCGGTCCTCGCCCATCACCTCGATCATCAGCTTGACCGCCGGTTCCCAGCACAGGCCGCTGGTGGTGCCGAGGAAGTTGTTGCGGATGTAGTAGAACAGGTCGTGCTTGAGCGGCTTGAGCCGCGCATAACGCTGCGAGCGGATCCCGGCCTTGTGCATGTAATCGGTCCGGTAAAGCCAGAACGGCAGCGCCTCGAACCCGTGGCCGGCCATGACCTGCAGGTCGGGATAGCGGTCGAACAGCCCGGTCGTGACCAGCCGCAGCAGGTGATAGCTGGTCTCGACCCCGAACCCGAACACCGCGCCATCCAGACCGGCGTCGATCATTCCGCCCATCATGCTGTCGGGCAGCGTGGCGGGGTGGATGTAAAGCGGCTGGCCGACATCGGACAGCGCGCGGAAGATCGGATCGAACTGCGCCTCATCCAGATAATGCCCCTGGGTGTGGCTGTTGATCTGGACGCCCTTGAAGCCAAGCTCGGTTGCACCCCGGCGAATTTCGGTGGCCGACCATTCGGGGTCCTGCGGGGCGACGGCGGTCATCCCGATGAAGCGGCTGGGGTGAGCCTGACAGGCAGCGGCGAGGGTATCGTTGGCGCGGCGGGCGATGGCCTTGGCCTCTTCGATGTCGAGCATCGGCTGGACCCCGGGCGAAGTCAGCGCCAGGATCGCCTTGTCGATCCCGGTCGCGTCCATGTGAGCCAGCCGCATGTCGCCCAGGTTCATCAGCCGCTCGAGGATTTCGGTCGCGCGCTGCGACGGGCTGGTGCCGTAGAACCCCCAGAGCGAGACCAGGCCCTTGTCGGCGGTCCCGTCCTTGACCATCCGCAGGAACACATCGACCTGCTCACGCGTGGCAAAGGCTTCTTCGGTAGCGATCCGCAGATAGCCGCGATCCCCGCCGGTCTTGAGTTCGTGGGTCATGCTCTTCCCTTTCTTCGCGCTCGCCGGGAGCGCCAGTGCGGCGAGGCCCGCCGCCAGTCCCGCGTTGACCGCGCGGCGTTTCATGGCCGAACAGTCATGGTAGCGGGATCGCGCCGATCTGCATCATCAGTCCCATCATGTCCGGTTGCCCGTATTCCTCGACGATCTTGCCGTCAGCAAGCCGGTAGAAGTTCATCGCCTGGACCCGGATTGGCCGGCCGGTCGCGGGGACCCCCATAAACGGTCCGCCGTGAGTGCCGGTCATGGTGAAGCGGACCGCAACAGTATCGCCCTCTGCCACGCTGTCCTCGGCCTGCCACTGCACATCGGGAAAGCCGCCGCGCATCATCCCGATAATCGCCAGATAACCGTCTGGTCCGATCAGCGGATCGGGTTGACCCGGCACGAAGAAGCGGGCGTCAGGTGACACCAGGTCCTGGGCCAGCGCGGGGTTAGCCGAATTGATGAATTCGACGAAACGTTGGACGAACTGATGCAGGTCGGTCATTTCGATTCCTAGCCTTCGTGAACGGCTTTGGTGACCATGCAGGCCATCAGGCCTTCAGGACCATCCTCGCTGCCGTGGCCGGACCATTTGACCCCGCCGAACGGCGCATCCGCGCCGCCGATCATGGTGGTGTTGATCCCGACCATGCCCGCCTCAAGATAGCGCGCCAGGCGCTTCTGCCGCGCCGCATCCTGGGTCCAGGCATAGGCGGCGAGGCCGTAGGGCAGGCGGTTGGCCTCGGCGATCATTGCTGCCTCGTCATCATAGGCATTGAGCAGCGCGACCGGGCCGAACGGCTCCTCGTTCATGATCTCGGCGTCGAGCGGGATCTCGGACAGCACCGAAGGGGCATAGAAATAGCCCCGGTTGCCCACTTTCTCCCCGCCGCAGCCCAGCTTTGCTCCGCGCGAGACGGCGTCCTTGATCAGCCGGTCGATCGCCTCGGGCCGGCGCGGGTTGGCCATCGGGCCCATCTGGGTCCCGTCCTCGAGCCCGGGACCGACCTTGATCGCCTTGGCGCGCGTGATGAATCCGTCGCGGAACGCCTCGAACACCGGTGCCTCGACAATGAACCGGGTCGGGCTGACGCAGACCTGTCCGGCGTTGCGGTACTTGTGCGGCACAACCGTGTTCAGCACCTTGTCGAGGTCGCTGTCGGCGAAGACCAGCACCGGGCCGTGCCCGCCCAGTTCCATCGTGGTGCGCTGCATGTTCTCGGTCGCGAGCCGGGCGAGGTGCTTGCCGACGACGGTTGAACCGGTGAACGACAGTTTGCGGATGATCGGCGAGCCGAGCAGGTGAGTGCTGACCTCGTCGGGCACGCCAAACACCGCCTGGGCCACTTCCTTGGGCAAGCCAGCATCGAGCAGGCATTGCAACACGGCGAGCGCGCTGGCCGGAGTTTCTTCGGCGCTCTTGAGAATCACCGAACAGCCCGCCGCGATCGGCGCCCCCAGCTTGCGACCGGGATTGCCGATCGGGAAGTTCCACGGCGCAAAGGCCGCGACCGGGCCGACCGGCTCATGCGTGACGGTTGAACGCATCCCCGCCGGGCGGACCAGCGAACGGCCATAAACCCGCTGGCATTCTCCGGCGTAGAAGTTGAACAGCCCGACGTTCATCAGCACTTCGATCCGGGCTTCAGCAAGCGGCTTGCCCTGTTCCTGCGTGGCGATCCGGGCGATGGCTTCCTGCCGCTCCAGCATCAGCCGCGCCGCGCCATTGAGCACGGCAGCGCGCTGCTGCGGAGTGGACTTGCGCCACAGCTTGAAACCGCGCTGCGCCGTCTCCAGCGCGCGATCGAGATCAGCGGGATCGGCCAGCGGCAGTTCGCCCAAAAGCTCCCCGGTCGCCGGGTTGACCACGGTGAGCGTCGACTTGTCGTCGGCGTCCACCCAGGCGCCGTCCACGTAACACTGCTGGCGGAACAGGCTCTTGTCCTTCAGTTCGACTCCCGGATCGGCTTTCTGCAACATGACTCAACTCCTTGCGCAAGCTGGAAAAAAAGCGGGGGCGCCAGAGGCATCCCCGCGAGACAAAATGAGTATAACAAAGGCCATCCGACCAATCAGGGACCAATCCGGCAGCAAAAGCGGGCATTCCGACTCGGCAGGCAAATGGTTGTATATAATGGCGAATCCGGAATTCAGCAGCACATCAAGAAAAAAGGATTGCATCATGCTTCGCCTCGCCCGCCGCCTGCGCTTCATTACCGTGTGCGCAATCGCCAGTCTGGTCATGCTCGGCGGCTGCGCGACACCCGGCACGGGCGACCCGCGCGATCCTTTCGAACCGATGAACCGCGCCATCTATTCCTTCAACGATGGCGTCGACAAAGTCGTGATGAAACCGCTGGCCCAGGCCTATCAGGCGGTGTTCCCCGAATTCGTCACCAACGTCTATGCGGCGCGGCTGTTCGGCGCCGGCTGAGGCCCGGCGCTCGGCACGGCCGCCTGGCCAGCCCGGTGGCGCAGCTCCCCTATGATCGCGGCACCCGACGCCGCCGCGATCACGACGCGCGCCGTCCGCGACGGCGGCACGGCCTGCGCCGCGGCGATCGCCGGGACCGCCGCCAGGGCGGCCGCGGCCAGCCAGGCGGGGCCGACCACCCGCTCGACCGTGGGAAACTGGGCCGCCAGGGCGTCGGCGCAACCCTTGGCGATCGTGTTGCGGTAGACCGACAGCCCGGCCTCGGCCGCCGGCCCGGCGCCTACATCCACGGGCTCGACGTCGAGGAGAGCGAGGCCCTTCTGGATGCGATCAACTGGAAACTGATCCGTGATGTAGGCCAACCCGCATGACGATTGACGCCTGTGCGGCCCTTGTCGAACGCGGGGACCCCGACCGCTTTGCCGCTGCAATGGCAACTCCTCCGGCGGCACGGGCGGGCTCGGCTTCCTGGTCTACAGTTACAATACCCAGATCAAGATACCGGCACTGTTTGCGACGGCGTTGACCAGCTGCCTGCTGGGCTTCATCTTCGTGGCAGCCGTCTCCTGGTTGAACCGGGCGGTGCTCCACAAGTGGCACGATTCCTACGAAATCACGGACAAGTAACCCAGCCCGGACCCGTTCCGACAGAAAAATC
>CALCQB010000386.1 GCA_937897535.1 uncultured Novosphingobium sp.
GGGAGATCATCGGGGTGGTCGGCGGTTCGGGCACCGGCAAATCGGTGCTGATGCGTTCGATCATCGGCCTGCAGACGCCGGAAGAGGGCCACATCGACGTGCTCGGCGACGTGATCACCGCCGCGCGCGACGACGATGATATCGATATCCGCAGCCGCTGGGGCGTGCTGTTCCAGGGCGGCGCGCTGTTCTCGACCCTGACCGTGGCCGAGAATATCGAGGTTCCGCTGAAGGAGTTCTACCCCGAGATCTCGCCCGAACTGCGGCGCGAGATCGCGCGGTTCAAGGTCATGCTGTCGGGCCTTCCCGACGAAGCGGCGGACAAGTACCCGTCCGAACTATCGGGCGGCATGCGGAAGCGGGCTGGCCTCGCCCGGGCGCTGGCGCTCGATCCCGAGCTGCTGTTTCTTGATGAGCCGACCGCCGGGCTCGACCCGATCGGCGCGGCGGCGTTCGACCAGCTGACCAAGGAACTGCAGGCCACGCTGGGGCTGACGGTTTTCCTGATCACCCACGATCTCGATACGCTGTACGAGATCTGCGACCGGGTTGCGGTGCTGGCCGACAAGCGGGTGATCGCGGTCGATTCGATCGCGAACCTGCTCAAGCTCGATCACCCGTGGATCCAGGAATATTTCAACGGTCCGCGCGGGCGCGCGGCCAGCACTGCCAAGGACCGTGCCAAGGCAATGGACAAGCAAGCGGGCAGGGGGGCATAAGGCGGCGATGGAAACCAGGGCCAATCATGTCTGGGTGGGTGCCGTAACGCTCGCCCTGCTGGCAGTAATTATCGTCGCGATCCTGTGGATCGCCCGCCTCAACGAAGGCAACAAGAACGAATACGACATCTTCTTCAAGCAATCGGTCGATGGCTTGTCAAAGGGTTCGGCGGTCTCGTTCCAGGGTGTTGCGGTGGGCCAGGTCAAGCAGATCGAACTGTGGCCCAAGGACCCCAGCTTCGTCCGGGTCCGCATCGCGGTCGACAAGGATACCCCGATCCGGATCGGGACCACCGCGACGATGCAGGGCAGCTTTACCGGGGTTTCCAACATCCAGCTCGAAGGCGCGAGCAAGGACGCGCCGAAACTGACCTGCAAGGGCGAACAGGCCGGCGCTTGTCCCGAAGGGGTGCCGGTGATCCCGACCAAACGTGGGGGGCTGGGCGAATTGCTCAATTCCGCGCCGGTCCTGCTCGAACGGCTGGCGACCCTGACCGAACGGCTGACGCTGGTCTTTTCCGACAAGAACCAGGCCTCGCTCGAACGGATCCTGTCGAATACCGACCGGATGACGGCCGGGCTTGCCGATGCCTCGCCGCAATTCAAGGCGACCATGGCCGAACTCCAGCTGACCCTGGCCGATGCGCGCCGCGCGCTGACCGGGTTCGAACAGGTTGCGGGAACCACCAACAATCTGCTCAATGGCGAGACCCGGCAGATGATCGACCAGTTCCGCCTGTCGCTCAAATCGATCGAGCGAACGTCGGACAATCTCAACGGACTGGTCGGCGATGCCCGCCCGGCGGCCAAGCAATTGCAGAACACCACCCTGCCGCAGGCCGAGGCCGCGATCCGCGATCTCCGCTCGAGCACCAAGGCGCTGCGCGACCTGACCGAAAAGCTCAATAACGATGGCGCGGGTTCGCTGCTCGGCGGGCAGAAGCTGCCCGATTACAAGCCCAAGGGGAATTGACCATGGCGGCCAGACTGCTCCGTAACGCCGCCCTTGCGCTGTTGCCGCTGGCCCTGGCCGGGTGCGTCAGCCTGGGCGGGGCCAAGCCGCCGCCAAGCCTGCTGACCCTGACGCCGGTTGTCACGGCTCCGGCCGGCAGCGCGGCCAGTGCGGTTCCGGCTGAGGCGCTGATGGTGATGGAGCCGGAGACCGATCAGCATCTGTCAGTGCTGCGGGTCCCGGTGCAGGTCGATGATGCCAACATTGCTTACCTTCAGAACGCGCTGTGGGTCGAAAAGCCGGCGCGGCTGTTCCGCAGCCTGCTGGCCGAAACGCTGCGGGCGAAGACCGGACGGCTGGTGCTTGAAGACAGCCAGTCGACCGTCCCGGCGGCGGGGACGTTGCTGTCGGGCCGCCTGATTGCGATGGGTTATGACGCGCGGACCGGTTCGGTGGTGGTCCGGTTCGATGCGATTCGCACCGGTTCGGGGGGCATGGTCCAGACCAAGCGCTTCGAAAGCGTGGTGCCCGGCGTTGCGCCCGATCCGGCTTCGGTTGGCCCGGCGCTCAACAAGGCGGCGAACGATGTCGCCGGACAAGTGGCGGAGTGGATGGGCGCTTAACCGCGCGCCAGTTCCGCAAACCGCGCTTCAGCTGACCCAAACTCCGTCTATGCTGAGCTTGTCGAAGCACTGTCTTTTCCTTCGTGCCCTAGGCGCAACTGCCTGAAGAAAAAGCAGTCCTTCGACAAGCTCAGGACAGACGGGGTTGGGGTGCTTGACTTACACTTACCAATCGCCGCGCCAGTTCCGCAAACCGCGCCGCGGCGGCAAAGGCCGCCTGTCGCTTTTCCTGCCGCGCGGTGGCTTCATAGTCTTCGCCCCACTGCTCGACCTGCCAATCGGCCTCAAGCTCTGAGGCTTGCCACAGCGCCGCCAAATCCGCGCCCGGCTCGATTGCGGCCAGGGCGATCACCAGCGAGGCCGACAGGCTCGCCAGAGTGTTGAGCGCGGCGAGGGCAAAATCGTCCTGCGCTGCCAGTATCGTTTCGAACCGCTTTAGCGTTGCGGCGGGCTGGGGGCGGTGGATGATCCCTGAGACACGCTCGAAATGGACGTCCCAGCGCGCTTCGGCGGCCAGCAGCAGCGGCTCCCAGCGCTCGAGCTGGCGGGCGAAGAACGGCTCGTCAGGCTCGGCGCGATAGCACAAGGTGTCGGTCTCGGCGAAGCGCAGCAGCCCGGCGACGGCACCAGCGCGGTCGGCCGGGATCACGTCGATCGCGTAATCGACGAGATCGCGCAGCACCAGTCCGGCCGGATCGATCTCCTCGCCTTGCCCGGCCCATTCGGCCGCGAGCGCCTCGGCCAGGGCCTGGCTCGGCACCAGTTGCGGCCGCCCGCCCTGGCTCTTCACTGCGCGGCCATCGAGCGTGACGCGCCACAGCGCACCTTCGAGCACCACTCCAACCGCTTTGTAGAACCGCTTCATGGCCGCGGCGTTTTCCACTTCCGGGCGAGGAACACCGGCGCGACCAGCAGGTCGATCATCCCGATCGCGGTAAAGGCCCAACCCGCCGCCGGGGGCATGGCGAACTTGCCGCCGAGGATGAACAGGCCCAGCGTCAGGAACACCCCGCCGCTCAGCCGGACCAGCGAGATCGCCAGAAAGCGCTTCTTGGCCAGGGCTTCGTTGTCGTTCATGCCAGCAGTTCCTTCAAGTGGGCCGGATCGCGGGCGACTGCTTCCGCGCCGGCCTCGTGCAATTCCTGCGCGGAATGATAGCCCCATTCGACCCCGATCGCGCGAACCCCGGCATTGACCGCCATCGCCATGTCGTACTGGGTATCGCCGATCATCACCGTTGCGGCGCGGTCCGCCCCGCTCTCGGCCAGGGCTGCTTCGACCATCGCCGGATGCGGCTTGGACGGATGGTGATCGGCGGTCTGGAGCGTGCAGAACAGCGGTGCGAGGCCATGTGTCGCCAGGCAGTGGTCGAGCCCGCGGCGGCTCTTGCCGGTGGCGACGCCGAGCAGCCAGCCCGACCCGGCCAGCGCCCCGACCAGCTCGGCCATGCCTTCGTACAAAGGCTCAACCAGCGCCCCGCTTTCGCGCGCGGAGCGGAAGGCATCGCGATAGGCCCGGTCGAGTTCGGCGCGGATGTCGTCGGCCAGATCGGGTGCCAACGAGCGGATCGCCTGCGGCAGGCTCAGCCCGACCGCGCGGCGGATCAGGTGGCGCGGGGGTGCGGGCAGGTCAGCGCCGGCAAAGGCGATCTCCATCGCGCTCACCACCCCGGCCTGGCCATCGACCAGCGTCCCGTCGCAATCGAACAGTGCG
Organism: uncultured Novosphingobium sp.; assembly: GCA_937897535.1. Taxonomy (GTDB): domain Bacteria; phylum Pseudomonadota; class Alphaproteobacteria; order Sphingomonadales; family Sphingomonadaceae; genus Novosphingobium. The sequence continues at coordinate 4,008 of CALCQB010000386.1, forward strand.
AGCCGCACGGTCACTTCTTGGCTGGCTTGACCGAACCCTTGCCCTTGGTCGGGCCGCGCTTGCCGGCAGGTTTGATCAGCGGTTTGCCGCCGGGCTTGCCTGCGGGCTTGCCCGGCACCTTGGCGGCAGGCTTGCGGGTCGGGGTGGCGCCCGAGGCGCGGCCGCGCCGTTCGCCGCGGCGTTCCTTGCGGACCTGCTTGGCATGGGCCCTGGCGGCAGACTTCTTTTCTTCCTTGTCCGGGGCAGGGCGGGCGAGGACCACTTCGAGCGCGTCGCCATCGTCCTCGTCGAAGCCCAACTGGGCGAGGCTGGCCGCGAAGTGTTCAGGCAGTTCGGCGCGCACGTCGATCAGGTCGCCATCGGGGTGATCGATGATCAGGCGGCGGGCGTGCAGGTGCATCTTGCGGCTGATCGAGCCGGACAGGAAGGCATCGGGGCCGCCGTACTTGCCGTCGCCGACAATCGGGTGGCCGATCGCGGCCATGTGAACGCGGAGCTGATGGGTGCGGCCGGTCAGCGGTTGCAGTTCGACCCACGACGCGCGGTTGCCGGCCCGGTCGATAACCCGGTAGCGGCTGCGCGCGGTCTGGCCTTCGCCGCTCTGGTCGACCATCATCTTCTCGCCGCCGCTGCCGGGCTGCTTGGCCAGCGGCAGGTCGATCTGGCCCTGATCGAGATCCGGAACCCCGATCACCAGCGCCCAATAGATCTTGCGCGCGGTCCGCCCCGAAAAGCGCTTCGAAAAATACGAGGCGCTGCCCGGGGTGCGGGCGATCAGCAGGACGCCCGAGGTGTCCTTGTCGAGCCGGTGAACCAGCCGCGGACGCGGGCCATCGTCGGCATAGGCATCGAGCAGGCCGTCGACGTGCTGGAACGTACCGCTGCCGCCCTGGGTGGCGAGGCCCGGCGGCTTGTTGAGCACGATCGCGGCGCGGTCCTTCGAAATGACCATGCCTTCGGCCAGCGCGATCTGTTCCTCGCTCAGCGGCTTGCGGGTGCGCGGCTTGGTTTCCGGGGTGTCGCCACCGGGGGGAACCCGGACGACCTGCCCGGTCGCCAGCCGGTCGGCGACATCGGCGCGCTTGCCGTCGACCCGGATCTGCCCGGTCCGGGCCCAGCGGCTGACCGTGGCAAAGCCGACCTGCGGCAGGTGACGCTTGAACCAGCGATCCA
>CALCQB010000387.1 GCA_937897535.1 uncultured Novosphingobium sp.
GCGGCCATGCCCGATACTCCGATCGCGGATGAGCGCGCCGGGGTCGACATGCTCTACTCCAGCGGCACCACCGGGCGGCCCAAGGGGGTCAAGATCCCGCTGCCGGAAGACCCCGATATTGCCCAGACCAACTCGCTGGTCATGCTGTCGATGGCGGCCTTCGGAATCACCCCGGACTCGGTCTATCTCACCCCCGCCCCGCTGTATCACGCTGCGCCGCTGCGCTGGTCGATGACCATCCAGAAGCTGGGCGGCACCGTGGTGGTGATGGAGAAGTTCGATCCCGAAATGGCGCTCGCCGCGATCGAGAAGTACAAGGTCACCGACAGCCAGTTCGTGCCGACCCATTTCGTGCGGATGCTCAAGCTGCCGGAGGCTGTCCGCAAGAAATACGACGTCTCGACCCTCAAATGCGCGATCCACGCCGCCGCGCCGTGCCCGGTGCCGGTCAAGCGGGCGATGATCGATTGGTGGGGGCCGGTGCTGTACGAGTACTATGCCGGAACCGAGGGCAATGGCTTTACCTTCGTGACCAGCCAGGAATGGCTCGAGCGGCCCGGCACCGTCGGCCGCGCGCTGACCGGGGTGGTCCGGGTCTGCGACGAGGACGGCAACGAAGTCCCGCGCGGCACCGAGGGCCAGATCTTCTTCGAGCCAACCGAAGGCATGGTTCCGTTCGAATACCACAACGATCCGGGCAAGACCGCCGATGCCCGCAACAAGCACGGCTGGACCAGCCTGGGCGACGTCGGTTACGAGGATGCGGATGGCTATGTTTTCCTGACCGACCGCAAGAGCTTCATGATCATCTCGGGCGGGGTCAACATCTACCCGCAGGAGATCGAGAACCTGCTGGTAACCCACCCCAAGGTCGCCGACGCGGCGGTGATCGGCGCGCCCGATCCCGATTTTGGCGAGCGGGTGGTGGCAGTGGTCCAGCCGCTCGACATGAGCGAGGCCGGGCCGGAACTCGCCGCCGAACTGACCGAATACCTCTCGACCCAGCTCAGCCGGGTCAAGATGCCGCGCCAGATCGATTTCCGCGCCGAGCTGCCGCGCGAGCTGACCGGCAAGCTCTACAAGCGCCATCTGCGTGACGAATACAAAGCGGCCTACGAAGCGGCCCAGCCAGGAGCATGACCACGATGACCGGACCCACCGCCTCGCCCGAAGATGCCATCGCGGTCATCGATCCCAAGTCCTATGCCGAGTGGACCCCGTTGCTCGATGTGTTCGACCGGCTCCGCGCCGAAACCCCGGTGGTGCGGATCGAAAGTCCCGACGGCGAGTTCGACCCGTTCTGGCTGCTGACCAGGTATGACGACGCGATGCGGGTCTCGAAAGAGAACGCCAAGTTCCTCAATGCGCCGCGCGCGACGGTCTTCACCAACAAGACCGGCGAGGCCTTTGCGCGCCAGATCACGGCGAGCCAGGGCGAGGAAAGCCCCAATCTGGTCTCGTCGCTGGTGGTGCTGGACGCGCCCAAGCACCCCAAGTTGCGGCGGCTGACCCAGGAATGGTTCATGCCCAAGAACCTGCGCAATATCGAAGCGCAAATCCGCGAGCTGGCGATCAAGACCGCCGACAAGTTCGTCGCGGCCGGACCGGAATGCGATTTCGTGCCGCTGGTCGCCGCGCCCTATCCGCTCCACGTGGTGATGCAGATCCTCGGCGTGCCCGAAGAGGACGAAGCGCGGATGCTGTTCCTGACCCAGCAGATGTTCGGCGGGCAGGACGAAGAGCTCAACAAGAGCGGCATGGCCAATCTGACCCCCGAGCAGATTCTCCAGATCGTTACCGGGGCGGTGGCCGATTTCGAGACCTATTTCGAAGGGCTGGCCGCGCAGCGCCGGGCCAACCCGACTGGCGACGTCGCCTCGATCCTCGCCAATGCCACGATCGATGGCGAGCCGATCAGCGCGCGCGACCGGGCCGGCTACTACATCATCGTCGCCGCCGCCGGGCACGATACCACCAGCGCCAGCACCGCCGGCGCCATGCTCGCGCTGGCCCAGGATCCAGAGCAGTTCGCCCGGGTCAAGGCCGACCGCAGCCTGGTGCCGGGGATCGTCGAGGAAGCGATCCGCTGGACCAGCCCGGTCCAGCATTTCATGCGCACCGCGACCGAAGATAGCCAGTTCGGAGATGTCACGATCAAGGCTGGCGACTGGCTGATGATCAACTATGTCGCGGCCAATCACGACCCGGCCCAGTTCCCCGACCCGCGCAAGTTCGATGCCAGCCGCGAAGCCAACCGCCACCTCGCGTTCGGGGCGGGCGCGCACCAGTGCCTCGGGCTCCACCTCGCCCGGCTGGAAATGCGGCTGCTGTTCGATGCCTTGCTCGACCGGATCGACAGCGTCGAACTGGCGGGCGAGCCGCGCCGGGCCAAGAGCACCTTCGTCGGCGGGCTCAAGACCCTGCCGCTGCGGATCAAGGCGAGCTAGGCCGCCTTTGACAGAACCGCGCTAACCCGTGCCATGGTGCGCGGGCGGGGGGCAGCCGGCGCGGGCACCACGGACACGGGCGCGGGACTGGCCGGGGTTTGACCCCAGCCAGCGGGGATTCCGGGAACGCTGGTCAGCCAGCCGATCCAGTCGAAGTGGGTGGTTGCTTGGTCCATGGGCCAAGGGGTCTCATGGCGATGTTTCAGCGATGTGACGGGCATCCAACACTCTCTTGCGGGAGAAGGTCTGTCCTATTTCTCTTCGCGCCACTCCCCCGTTGCCAAGCCATCGAGCGTCCAGTCGCCCACTGCCCAGCGGACCAGCCGCAGCGTGGGGAGGCCGACCGCTGCGGTCATCCGCCGGACCTGGCGATTGCGGCCTTCGCTGATCGTCAGCCGGATCCAGCAATCGGGCACCGATTTGCGAAACCGCACCGGCGGATCGCGCGGCCACAGTTCCGGCGGATCGATCGCTTCGGCCAGCGCAGGACGGGTCAGCCCGTCATTCAGCCGCACGCCCAAGCGCAAGGCTGCAAGCGCGGCCTCATCAGCTGTGCCCTCAACCTGGACCAGATAGGTCTTGGCCAGCTTGTACCTGGGATCGGCAATCTGCGCCTGCAACCGCCCGTCGTCGGTCAGCAGCAGCAGGCCTTCGCTGTCCCGGTCGAGCCGCCCGGCGGGATAGACCCCCGGGAACGTGATGAAATCCGACAGCGTCGCCCGCCCCGATCCTGCCGTTCCCGCGTCGGTGAACTGCGACAGGACATTCATCGGCTTGTTGAACAGGATCAGCGCCATGGATCGGGATTAGTAGAGGCCAGGCACCGGGCCAAGCGATTCCGCGAATCGCTATGCGGGATCGGCCCGCGCTGCCCGGTGCGCAACCGTGACGGTCGTGCCGGATGCACCGCTGACCACGGCAACCTCAGCCAATAGCTGGCCTGCCAAGGCCTGGACGATCCCGGTGCCAAGGCCCGGCTTTGCCATTTCGTGGTCCTGGGGCAGCCCGACCCCGTCATCGGCCACGATCAGCGTCCAGCCCTCCGGGGTCGATGCGAAATTCACCTCGATCCGGCCGTCGCGGGCTTGATCGGGGTAAGCGTGCTTGAGCGAATTGATCACCAGCTCGGTCACGATCAGGCTGACCGACTGGTCCGCGCTCATCGTACTGGCGTCCGCTGTCACCTTGAGCATCAGCTTGGCGGGATCGGCAATCATCGACGCGGCGATGCTGGCGCACAGATCGGTCAGATACGACTTCAGCACAACTTCGCCCGTAGCGGTCGCCGCCAGCAGCCGCTGCAAGGTTGCGATCGACATGACACGGTGGTGCGCCTCGCGCAGATGGGCCCGGCTTTCATCCGTCTGAACCTGGCGAACCCGCTGCATCAGGATGCTGGCGATAATCTGCAAGCTGTTGGCAACGCGGTGATTCAGTTCCTGCAGCAGCACCTGCTTTTCACGAAACAGTGTTTCAAAGTCGTGCGCCGCCTCGCGAGCCGTCTGCTCGGCATCGCGCGCTGCGGTAATATCGGTGACGGCCAATGCCAGACGCAAGGCCTCCTCGGCGGGATGCGCCAGAACATGGGCGTTGAGGATCAGGATGCAATCGGGCTGGCCTGACCGGCGCAGCACATATTCATAGGCGTCGATTGCGGCCAGCCCGGCGGCCGTCGCTTCGAGCAACGACCGGAGCTGCGGTGCGCCCCACTCCCCGTCGCCAAGGTCGAACAGGCAATTCCCGACAACCTCCGTGATCGGCAGGCCGAACCGGCTGCAAAAAGTCTGGCTTGCTGCCTTCACCACCAATTGCTCGTTCAAAAGCAACAGCGGGGTTGCGGATGACAGCACAAGCGCCATTCCGAGGCTGCTGGAGCCTTCAGGTCTGATGGGCATCAATGGTTCCATGGCCGAAGCCTTCGGAGACCAGAGGACTGCAAAATCGCAGGCGTACCCGGTGATCGGTCGAGTCCTTTTTGACCCGCCGATCGGAAGTTTTTAGCAGGTTCCCGCCGCAGTCCCTATTTTATTCGGCGGCGCCCAATAGTCTTGTTGCAATCGCCCGTACTTCGTCACGCATGTCTTCGCGTTCGAGCGCGATCGCCAGTGTCGCCTCGACAAAACCGGTCTTGCTGCCGCAGTCATAGCGTTTTCCTGCAAAGGTCACCGCGTGGAACGGTTGCTGGCCAATCATCTGCGCCATGGCATCGGTCAGCTGGATTTCCCCGCCGGCACCCTTGCCCTGGTGTTCGAGCACCCGCATCACCTCGGGCTGGAGGATATAACGGCCCGAAATGATCAGGTTACTCGGCGCATCCTCGCGCCTGGGCTTCTCGACCAGGCCCTTGACCTCGGTCAGCGCGCCGTCCCGCTTTCCGGGATCGATCACGCCGTAGCTGGAAACCTCGTCCTCCGGCACTTCGAGAACCGAGATCAGGTTGCCGCCGACCTGGCTATAGGCCTCGACCATCTGCTTCATGCAGCCCGGCTGGCCGATCATCAGTTCATCGGGCAGGAAAATCGCGAAGGGTTCGTCGCCGACGATCGCCCGGGCGCACCAGATCGCGTGGCCCAGCCCCAACGGAACCTGCTGGCGCACCGCGACCAGGTTGCCGGGCTGGATCCGGGTCGGCGCGAGCGCTTCGAGGGACTTGTCGCGGTCCTTCATGGTCGCTTCGAGCTCGAATGCCATGTCGAAGTGCTCGACAATCGCGGTCTTGCC
>CALCQB010000388.1 GCA_937897535.1 uncultured Novosphingobium sp.
TGCATCGGCTGCGCCTACTGTGCGGTGGCCTGCCCCTACCAGGCGCGCTACAAGACCGAACGCGCCACCTTCGCCTACGGCCAGGCCAGCGAGCACGAGACCAAACGTCAAGACGCCGCACGGCTCGCGGTCGCCACCAAGTGCACCTTCTGCGTCGATCGCATCGATGCCGGCACCGCCAAGGGCCTGGTCCCCGGGGTCGACCCCGAGGCGACACCGGCCTGCGTTGAGCCTTACAAGGACAACATCAAGGGCTCGCGCTGGGTGATCTTCGAGAATTCCAGCCACATGCCGCATGTGGAGGAAAAGGACTTGTGCATGAAGACGGTGGGGGCCTTCGTCACCGCCAACGACTGAAGACCAAGAAACTGACAACAAGCTAGGGAGAACGTCATGAAGAAGTGGATGCTGGCCGGGGCTGCAGCCCTGACCATTGCCCTGTCGGCGCTGACGCCGGCACTCGAACTGCTGGCATCGGTGGCGCTGCCTGACTTGCCTGCGGCAGCCACATTGGTAAAGCGCGCGATCGACGACTTGAAACCGAACGTCCCGCAGAACGACGCCGGGCGGATGACGGAACCACCCGTCTGCGTGCCGATCGCCAGGATAGGTTGATAATAGACCTCGAACTGGCCTTCCGCGAGGGCCAGAACCGGGCCATCGTGCTCGCCCAGAAGTCGGCCGATGCGCCGTGGCGCCGTGCGCGCAAGAACCTCGGCCTGATGATGCGCGAGGGGCTGCTCAAGGAAAACATCGACGGCGAGGCGCTGCTGTGGGCGCATTCCCGGATGCTCGCGCGGCAGGAGGATCGCCGGATCCTGATGGTGATCAGCGACGGCGCGCCGGTCGACGATTCCACCCTCAGCGTCAACAACGCCGGCTATCTCGAGCTGCACCTGCGCAGTGTGATCGACTGGATCGAAAAGCTCAGCCCGGTGCAGCTGGTCGCGATCGGGATCGGCCACGACGTAACCCGCTATTACCGCCGCGCGGTAACGATCATGGACGTCGAGCAGCTCGGTGGGACAATGATCGAGCAGCTGGCCGGGCTGTTCGAGGATGAATAGGCTTGACCGGACCGTTTAACCGCACGATTAAACGGCCATGACCAAAGCCTCCACCGTTTCCGAAGCCGTCGCCACCCGCCGCACCGTGCGGGCATTCCTTGACAAGCCGGTCGATCAGGCCGTGCTGCGCCGGGTGCTGGAAAAGGCCCAGAACGCGCCCTCGGGCGGAAATACCCAGCCGTGGAACGCGACGATCCTCACCGGCGAACCGCTGGCGAAACTACTCGCCCGTACCGCCGAGGTGCTGCCGCAGGGCCCCGCCGCGCATAAGCCGGAATATCCGATCTATCCGCCCGAGCTTGACGGCAAATATTCCGAGCGGCGGTTCGGCGTGGGCGAGGCGCTCTATGCCGCGCTGGAAATTCCGCGCGAGGACAAGCCGAGCCGGCTGAAATGGTTCGCCCAGAACTTCCGCGCCTTCGATGCGCCGGTGCTGATGCTGATCCACACCCCGCGCTATATGGGCAAGCCGCAGTGGTCGGATATCGGGATGTGGCTCCAGACGGTGATGCTGCTGCTGCGCGAAGAAGGGCTCGATTCGTGCCCGCAGGAGGCCTGGGCGATCTATCAGGAGCAGATCCGCGAAGTGGTGGACCTGCCCGAAGATCACATCTTCTTCTGCGGGATGGGCGTCGGCTGGCGCGATCCGGATGCGGCGGTGAACAATTTCCCGGTGCCGCGCGCGCCGCTCGATGAAGCGGTGCGGTGGGAGGGGTTCTGACCCTCCAGCCTTGACCGCCGCGCCGGTCTGCGTAAGGCCAAGTCCATGACCGACCTGCGCCTGTTCAACAGCCTGACCCGCCAGCTGGAGCCGTTCCAGCCCGTCCACGCGAACGAAGCACGGGTCTATTCGTGCGGGCCGACGGTCTACAACTATCAGCACATCGGCAACATGCGGGCCTATGTCTTTGCCGATACGCTCGGCCGGGTGCTGCGGTTCAAGGGCTATGACCTGCGCCACATCATCAACATCACCGATGTCGGCCACCTGACCAGCGACGCCGATCAGGGCGACGACAAGATGGAAAAGGCCGCGGCACTCGCGGGCAAGACCGCCTGGGACATCGCCGCGTTCTACACCGGCGAGTTCAAGCGCGACCTCAAGTGGCTGAATGTTACCGATCCGGCCAAGTGGACCGTCGCGACCGACTATGTCCCGGCGATGATCGAATACGCCAAGAGCATTGCGGAGAAGCACTGCTACGAGCTCGACTCCGGCCTCTATTTCGACGTTTCGACTGTGCCCGACTACGGCCGCCTCGCCCGCGCCGCGACGGATGAAGGCGAGGGCCGGATCGACGAGGTCAGCGGCAAGCGCCACCAGGCCGACTTCGCGATCTGGCGCAAGACCCCGCCGGGCGAGAGCCGCCAGATGGAATGGGATTCGCCGTGGGGCCGGGGCGCTCCCGGCTGGCACCTGGAATGCTCGGTCATGTCGGGCAAGCTGCTCGGCTTCCCGTTCGACATCCACACCGGCGGGATCGACCACCGCGAAATCCACCACCCCAAC
>CALCQB010000389.1 GCA_937897535.1 uncultured Novosphingobium sp.
CATGTCGCCGATCGTCCAAGGCGTCGCCTCGACCTGGGCAATCACCGTGCGCGCGATCTCGACCGACGGCGGCCCCTCGCGGCATTTCCCGAGCTACACCGTCGAGACCAACCAGCGCACCCGCATGGGGCTCGAGCCCAAAGTCACGCCGGCGGTTGTGCTGTGGGACGCCGCCAAGGGCAGCGCGATTCCGGTCGGCTACGGCGTGATGTCCGCCGACGAGCTCCAGGACCGCATCTACCTCCTCACCTCGAAGGAAGCCGGACGTGACTACTAGGTTCAAGCAATTCGTCGCGGCGCTGCTTGTCGCCGCCCTTCCCCTCACACCTGTTCAAGCTGACGTCGGCAGCTCAATGGACTCGTTCCTGAACGATGTCGGCGGTGCCGCACAGGTCAACGGCCCCACTGCGTTCCAGGGGCAGTCGGCGGGCTATTACAGCCTCGGCAATGTCTGGACCCGTTTCCCGCAGAAGACGACCAACATCGCCAACCTCCAGCTGCCTCGCGCCCGTGCCGGCTGCGGCGGGATCGACATCTTTGCCGGCTCCTTCAGCTTCATCAATGCGAGCGAGATCGTCGCGATGCTCAAAGCCGTCGCCAACAATGCAGTCGGGTTCGCGTTCAGCCTTGCGATCGACACGGTCTGCCCCGAGTGTTCGAAGATCATGCAGGAGTTCAGCCAGAAGGCTCAGCTCATGAACAATCTCAACATCAATTCGTGCGAGCTGGCGCAAGGCCTGGTCGGCGGAATCTGGCCCAAGGGCGACCTTGCCGACAAGGCGATATGCGAGGCGATCGGGAACTCCGAGGGGATCTTCACCGACTATGCTGCGGCCAAGCACGGCTGCGGCACCCGCGGGCAACGCTCAAGCACAACGTCTGCGGGCGCGGGCAAGTACGACGACGTCAATCCCGGCGTGCCGCGCAACTACACCTGGACGATCCTCAAGAAGTCGGCGTTCTTCTCGCCGAACGGGACTTTCGACCAGGAGCTCGCCGAATATGCGATGACGCTGCTCGGCACGATCATCTACGTGCCGCCCAAGGACGACGAGCCGGGCAAGTTCGTGCCGATCGCCGGCGAAGCGTCGTCGACGCTCGTCACCTCGCTGCTCGATGGAACATCGAACGGCAACGTCCTGATCTTCCACTGCGACGAGACCGACAAGTGCCTCGATCCGGGGTTCAAGTCGCTCAATCTCCCCGTCTCGAAGTCGCTGCGCCACCGTGTTTCGGCGCTGATCGACGGGATGGTCCAGGCGATCCGCGATGACACCCCGATCACCGAAGCGCAGAAGGAGCTGCTCCAGGTCTCAAGCGTGCCGCTCTACAAGATCCTCACCGTCCAGGCCGCTTACGGTAGGGGCATGCCGACCGACGATCGCGAAACGCTCGCCGAGCTCGCTTCCGTCGACCTGCTGTTTGCGGTCCTCGACCGGATCGTCAGCGAGGCCGGGCGCTCGATGTCAAGCTTCATTGGCGCCGACGAAGCCAAAATCCAGATGTGGCAAGCCCAGGTCAACACAGTTCGCCAGGCGCTCGCCGACCGGCAGGCCAACACGCATTTGAAGGTCAATGCGGTCCTCCAGATCATCGAGAAGACCGCGTTCATCGAGAACGTGCTCGCGACGCAGATGTCGCCCGGCATGGCCGCCGCGCTCGACTGGTCGCGGGGCTTGCAGACCCGCGCGCTCACCCACTGATTTCCCTTCAAGCCAAAGAAGGCTCCCAATCCCATGCTCGAGATCTTCACGGTTGGCGGCGGCGACTATCTGGTCAATGTATTCCAGGCGGTCGCCGCCTGGACCGGCAATGGCGGCTACAAGAGCCTGCTCCAGGTCGTCATGGTCATGGGGCTGGCGCTCTCGGCGATCACGCTCGCGTTCAATCAGGACTGGCGCGCCTGGATCAACTGGTTCCTTGGCGCGACCTTGATGTACACCTGCCTGATGGTGCCGCGCACCGATGTGCATATCACCGACCGGCTCAATCCCAGCCTCGCGCCTGCCAATGTCAGCAACGTTCCGCTTGGGCTCGCGCTGATGGCGAGCTTTACGAGCCAGGTTGGCGACTACCTGACCGGCTCGGCCGAGGTCGTGTTCGGCCTCCCCGGTGATCTCAACTACTCCAAAAACGGGATGATCTACGGGGCGCGGCTTTACGATGCCACGCGGTCCTTGCGCATTTCCGATCCCGAATTTGCCGCGAACCTCGACGAGCATTTTCGTCAGTGCGTGTTCTACGATGTCCTGCTCGGCCGCTATTCGATGAAGCAGCTCGCCGAGAGCAGCGACATCTGGACGACGATCGCGCCCGGCAGCCGAAGCATCGTCCAGCTGGCTCTTCAGGGCCGCCCGGGCCCCCTTGTCGAGGCCAAGCCCGGTCGCCCGCTCGGGGCTCTCATCCACCATGGCTTCGAAATAGCCATCCAGCAGGGTCCGCAGGCGGCCGTCCTCATTGGACTGGGCCAGGGCCGGGGTGGTGAAAACGGCAAGGCCAGCTGCGCCGGCGAGGACTGCAGGGCCAGCGGCGCCACCGCCGCGCCGGCCCGCAGCTTCAGCCCGCCGACCATGAGGATTTCGCCGTCCTCCAGCCGCAGGTCCGCATAGGGCGCGGGGCTGAAAAGATGGGTGACCACCGGCGCGTCGAGCCGCCGCCCCAGCTCCTTGGCCGCCGAGAAGTGGTCGGCATGGGTATGGGTGTCGATGATGTAGTGGATGCGCAGGCCCTCGCGCGCGGCGAGGCCCAGATAGCGGTCGATCTGCTTCTGCTCGGGATCGATGAGCACCGCGGCACGGCTGTCGGGGCAGCCGAGCAGATAGGATTGGCACCCGCCTGTGGCGATCTGTTCGAAGATCATGTCCCGTCCCCGGGGCGCGGCGAGCGCCCTAGCCTGGTTGTTTGGTCGTGCGCAGATAGGGCTTGTGGGTGG